>CAKSHV010000374.1 GCA_934457515.1 uncultured Clostridia bacterium | reverse complement strand
AGGATGTATTATGGCTCTTGCAAAAATCATCAAATATGAAGGAGACAATTCTGTATTTGTGTGGAAATCACCAATCGAGGATTTTAACGCATTGTCGCAGTTAATTGTCCACGAATCTCAAGAGGCGGTGTTCTTTAAAAACGGACAGGCATTGGATGTGTTTGAATCCGGGCGTTATACTCTTGAGACACAGAACATCCCGATGATAAAGCGATTTTTAAATCTCCCTACAGGAGGTAAAACCCCATTCCACTGTGAGGTTTATTTTATAAATAAGACACAACAAATGGCGATTAAGTGGGGCACCGACAGTCAGGTTCAATATATGGAACCGCAATATAAATTTCCCCTTCAAATCGGTGCATCAGGTGAAATGGCGCTTTCGGTAAGTGACTCAAAGCGGCTGTTGGTGAAAATTGTAGGCACCGAAAAGAAATTGAATCAAGCAACTTTGATTGCAAAGTTCCGAGCATTTTTAATGTCGGTAATAAAGCCTTACATTGCGTCCACGATGCAAAGTGCACCGTACAGTATATTTGAGGTTGATGCTCATATGAATGAGTTGTCATCCGAATTGAAAAAATTGCTCGTTCCAGACTTTTCGGATTACGGCTTGTCCCTTGATCAATTTTTTGTTACAACAATAGCAAAACCAGACGGCGAAACTGCATATGAAAAATTCAAAGATATCCATATCCGCCAATATTCCGATGTTGCGCAAGCACAGCTTAAACAAAAGATTGATATAATCGAACAACAAACGCAGGCGCAAAAGACAATTATTGAATCCCATGCATTGGCACAAAAGCGTGCACAGGAAGGATATACATATGCGCAAGAACGCGGATTTAACGTCGCCGAAAAAGTGGCGGAAAACGAAGCGGTCGGAGAATTCACCAATATGGGAGTCGGACTCGGAACAATGGCAGGTGTTGGAGGTGCTGTCGGCGGAATGGTCGGCGGAATGATGAACGACACCGTTTCATCGACCTCTGCCGGTTCAGTTGGCAATAGTTTATCTATGGATGTATTTAAGGAAAAAATCGATAAACTGAAGCTTATGAAAGATGCCGGGATGATGTCTGACGAAGAATTCGAGACCGCCAGAAAAGCTCTTTTAAATAATATTTGAGAGGTATGAAAAATGAATTTTAATAAGAAAAAGGGAGTTTCTACTGTTGCAATTATAATTTTTCTTGCCATTTTTAATACGGCAGTTTTTCTTTTGCCGCTTAAGCACACACTGACATTTTGGATTGGTTATTCTTTTGCCGTAGTGTCTGCTGCTATTCTGCTTGCCTGCTTGTTATTTTTGTTTGATTCGCAGCATAAGGAGCGGCTGTTTCTGCGATTGCCCCTTGCAAAACTCGGGTGGGCATATTTTGTGTTACAAATCATGCTTTGCTTTTGGGAAATATCCGGCATATCAGTAACTTATTTATCGGCGCTTGTAATCAACTCATGTCTTACCGGATTTTATATCATAGCAATTCTTGCTTCAACCGTTGCCGTAGAG
>CAKSHV010000373.1 GCA_934457515.1 uncultured Clostridia bacterium | reverse complement strand
CATTGACGGTCACAACATCGCCAGCCTTTGCGCCAATCAGTGCACGGCCGACGGGCGATTCGTCCGATATTTTGTTATTCATCGGATCCGCCTCTTCCGAGCCGACTAAGCTGTAGGTTTCCTCTTCCTCCATGTCAATATCCAAAACTTTAACCTTAATACCAACGGATACAACATCGGTGGAAATTTCATCTTCATCTATAATTTTAGCATTTTTTAACATTTTTTCAAGCTTCACGATTTTAAGCTCAACCTCGGCCTGTTCATTTTTCGCTTCATCATACTCAGCATTTTCGGATAAATCACCAAAGCCCAAGGCAACCTTAATTTTTTCGGAAACTTCTTTACGTTTTTCTGTTTTTAAATATTCAAGCTCGCGTTCGCGTTCTTTTAAGCCTTCGTACGTTAAATAAACCGGTTTTTCTGCCATCGACCATTCATTCCTTCCTTTAGGCATGCGGAGTCTGTTTTTCGCGATGCCCCAGCCAAGGCTTATGATATTTTGCGGTACAAAGCGCCGTTCAAGCTTTGGCTATGTACAGACAATAACTGTACTGTAAATCCTAATACTAGTATTATAAACAATAATTCGTCATTTGTCAATCATTATTTTTAATTTTACTGATTTTAGGTGTATATATCTTAAAAAATCGTGAAATTGCACTGTCTGAGAGCGCTTGTTCGTGCAAATAGCATAAAAATTCTACCGTTGCCTGATTGTATTTGCAATAATGCGACAATTCGCGAAATGCGTCTTTTATGAAAAAGGAAACCTCTAAGCTGCCGCCACGCATCACAATATCGCAATCCTGCCTTTGCCCGTCTGCCGAAATATACACTTCATTCTGCCGCTTTTCCTGTTTGGTCAGGGGCAGATACAGTCCGTATTCCTCTAAAAAATAAGCCGCCAAATCACCAAACCGTTCCGGCTGACCCGTTTCAATACGGATACGCCGCACATGCCGATACAGCTTCAATATCAGCTGCCGCGCCGTTTCGGGTATATCGGTGCACAAAACAACCGTGCTTTCGGCCAAATTGATACCGCTCTTTGCCGCATATTTTCTTAGTATATCATAAATTTTGTAGTTTATCACGGAAAAACCGTCAAACACCGTGAAATTTTGCGTAAGCGGCGCCAATGTTTCGGCAACGGACGGCGGTATTTGGCTGAGTAAAATCCGGTCAATTTGGTTATCCTTTAAATATGTAACAAATCGCCGCATTGCTTTTTCGGACGGCGCGGTTTCACACACCGGCAGACGAAACAAGGAAACCGGCTTTCCCTCGCAGCTGATGACCGTTTTGCAGCGGCGCAGGGTGCGGCGTAAAAAAATACCCCTGTCTGCCTTCGATAATCCGGGCGTAAAATATACAATTCCACAGGCCATGATGTAATCACTCCGTTTTATAACAGATATTTCTATGTCGGATGCTCCTATATCACTATATGGCCGATGAAGGGAAAAAATACGTAAAATTGTGATAGATAGGTCGTTTCTACAAAATTAAATGCAATTTTATGTACAGAA
>CAKSHV010000372.1 GCA_934457515.1 uncultured Clostridia bacterium | reverse complement strand
GCCAAATGTCGCCGCTGCGCGACATTTTAAGGGTCAGCAAATCATTCTGACGGTTGTTCCGCCCCACAAACACGCAATAGCCCTCTATCTCAAACTGCAAAGGCGCGGACGGCGCGTTCTTTTTTTGCTTTGATAATCTTTCGCGGCTTAAATACCCCGTGTCCCGCAGTTCCTCTTTAATTTCCGCAATCTCGGCGGGGCTTTCGGCGCGCACAATTTCGTCTGCCACACTTTCTAAATAATCAAGCTCTTTCTGCGTTTTTTTCTGCTGAATCAGCGCCTGTTCCTCCGAGGTTTTCGCCTTATTGTAGCGTGTGTAATATTTCTGCGCATTTTTGGAGGGTGAAAGGGTTGGGTCGAGCGCAATGGTCATGGGCGCACAGGCGGGGTCGTAATAATTATCCACCGTAATTTCGGTGTCGCCGTACTGCACACGGTAAAGATTTGCAGTCAAAAGTTCCCCTTTTATTTTATACACGTCCCGTTTTTCGGCGTCCTGAATCTGGCGGGCAAAAATACCGAGTTTTTTTCGGCAGCGCTCGATATTGTTGTGCACCAAATGCGTCAGCTCTGCCGACAAACGGGACAGCAAAACCGCCTTTGCCTTTTGTCCGTAAAAGGTGTCAATCGCCTCGCTTATGCTTGAAACGGGCGCAATTTTATACTTCCCGCCATACTGTTTCGGCAAAATGGCGGAAAAATCCTCTGCCTCCTGCTTGCCCTGCGCGTAGATCAAACAGGGCGAAAATTGATTTTCGCGGATTGTGTCCATAACCGTTCCGAACCCCGCGCATTCAATCTCGCGCGCAAGCTGAGGGCTGATGCCCGAATATGCTAAAAGCAGCGCTTTTTCGCCGTCGCGCACATCCGCAAGCGGAATTTCATCACATTCCAGCGGATTTTTGCGGTCGTTGGGCGGCAGACGGTAGGTAAGCCCGGGCAGAATCTGGCGCACCGAGCTTGTGGAAATATCAATACGTTTAATCGAATCGATAATTTTTCCGTCCTTATCGGTTAAAATAATGTTGCTGTGCTTGCCCATAATCTCCACAATCAGTTTTTTAACCGAAAGGTCGCCCAGTTCGTCATAGCTTTCAATTGAAAATTCAACAATGCGCTCGAATCCGTATTGCGCAATGTCCACAATTTTGCCGCCGCTTAAATGCTTGCGCAAAAGCATGCAAAACATGGGCGGTGCGGGCGGATTTTCGAGTTTTCTCTCGGTTAAATTCAGCCGCGGGCAGGACGGATTTACGCACAAAAGCAGCCGATAGGCGCAGCGCTGTCCGCGAAGAACAAGCTGAAGTTCATCTTTTTGCGGCTGATGGATTTTATCCACCCGCACGCCGAGCAGCTTTTCTTTTAATTCTATTGTTAAACATCTGATGACCGATGCGTCGAATGCCATATTTTTAAACTCCGTTTCATTAAAATTTCGGAGCAAAGTTGCCGTTTGCACCAAAATTGTTTGTTATTCATACCCTATTATTGTATCACAAACTGAAAAACTTGCAAGCCTTTTTACAAAAAAGATGGATTTAGGC
>CAKSHV010000371.1 GCA_934457515.1 uncultured Clostridia bacterium | reverse complement strand
AAAACTGTGCAGTGCTTTCATTTCTTGTGCTGCATTTTCTGCATATCCACGACCCGTCTTCTTCTCTTTTAATCGGTGTCTGTACATGGAAAGAAGAAACGGCAGGGCGTGCGGGCGAGGGATGTTGTGTCCTTGAATCTGACAGTGTTAATTTTTTAAGCAGTCTTGCAATTTCACATGTATTATCGTTTACTGCGTTGAGATGTTCTGCTATTTCGCCTAATGTATAAAGCAGCAGGCAGAAAAGAAATCCGCCGAAAATGCAGGACAGAAAAACCAAAAAACTTTCCGTTGCAACGCCCCAAACAATTGAACCGATAAAATCCAGAATGAACAAAACAACAGCTGTCACTTTGCAAGTTTCCCCAACTTTCATATAAATACCCCCTTTTTTCTTCATTATACAATTTGCAAAAGAAAAGTCAAGATTTATATGCTGTGCGTATGTATATTTTATTGTTGGTCTTCTTTTTTTATCAAACAATCTATTTGACACATGATTTTGCCCAAGCCGTAAATCAGAAGGCAAAGAAACGTGCCGCAAAGGATGCTGAAAGAAAAGACAGCCCAGTTATATTCGCCGTAATGAGAAAATATGTTTCCCAAAAAGACGGAACTGAAAAAGTTTGCAGCAAACAGGATTACAGATATTTTTTTGTAGAAATTGCCGGTTTTCATTTTTTCATCCTTTCTTTATTCCTCAATCGGCAGCAGAATGTGGGTGATGAATTTGCTTTTATCTTTGTGTTGAGGCGGACCTTCAATATAGGCGTGGCGGCAAGTGCCGGCGGGGGTGTATCCGTTTTCTTTTGCATAGGCGATTAATCTGTCACGCACGGCAGGAATATCCTCATAGGCACCGTGATGGCACAAACAAAGCGCCTTTTGTTTCTTGGTGTGCACAATGCCATTACCTCGGCTTTCGGGCGGAACGGCAACGCAGTAGGTCACGATGTTCGGCGTTTCTATATTATACTCAGTGAAATAGACACGCTTTGAAGTGTCGCTGCCGTAGCGGCGGATGGCATAAAGTGCACATTCCCTTAAAAGATTTGCTTTTTCGGTAACGGATTTTGCGGAAAACGTGCGGCAATACACCGTTTGCCCGTCCAATTCCTTAAGCATGATTTCATTTGCGTTGCCGCTTGCGCGCTCGTATAATTTTTCAATGTTTAAATTCAGTGTGTCGCGGATGGCTTCGAGCCGCTTTATAAACGGAAGTAAATTTGACGAATCATCAAAATATTCGCCGATTTCCTTTAATGAAAGCCCCAAGTTCTGAAAATTCCGAACGGTGCGGATTTTCGTCAGCGTGTCGATGGTGTAGTAGCGGTTGCCCGCAGGCTCTTCTTTTAAATCCGGCTGTACCAGACCGTGTTCTTCATAATTTAAAATCATTCTCCTGGTTATGCCGATGGCGTTTGCAATTTCGCCGATGGTAAACAAATTGTCTTTTTTATGCATATTGTTTCGTCCTTAAGCATCGTACATCGGTGTACGGTTTGGTTTCAGTATATCATACAATCCGTAAAAGCGCAAGAGAAAATTAG
>CAKSHV010000370.1 GCA_934457515.1 uncultured Clostridia bacterium | reverse complement strand
TCCCCGCACCAAACACAGAAAGGATGCTGCAACATGCTCATCGGCAAAGTAATCGGAAGCGTGGTTTCAACGCGTAAAAACGACAATTTAATCGGCAGCAAATTCATGATTGTAGAGCCGTTAAAAGGCTTAAACGACAATCGCGGAAAAATCATTGCAATTGACAATGTGGGTGCCGGAATCGGCGAAACGGTGCTGGTTGCATTGGGCAGTGCGGCACGAATCGGCTGCAACATGGAAAGTGCCCCGGTAGACGCCGCAATCGTCGGCATTGTAGATGAAGAACCAACGCTTTAATTTTTATGATTCATTCGGAAAGGAAGGATTTATTTCGTTATGACAATAAACGAACTTGCAAAAATCATGAAAGACAACGGAATATCCGGTGCGGGCGGCGCAGGCTTCCCCGCCTATGCCAAGCTGAATGAAAAAGCGGACACGGTTCTTTTAAACTGTGCGGAATGTGAGCCTCTTCTTAAAGTCCACCGCCAGGTTTTAAAATTTCACGCGTTTGAAATTTTAAAGGCGCTTAATTTAATTGCCCAAACCGTCGGCGCAAAAAACTGCATTGTCGCAATGAAAGAATCCTATAAAACCACCCTTGCCACCGTTAAAGCAGAGCTTGAGGCGTTTCCGAACATTAAAATCGGAATCCTGCCCGAAGTGTACCCTGCGGGTGACGAGGTTGTTTTGATTTACGAAACCACCGGCAAGGTGGTCCCCCCCGCAAGCATTCCCATCTCGGTGGGCTGCATTGTGTATAACGTCGAAACCGTTTATAATGTGTACAAAGCGGTGTTCGAACAAAGATCTGTTACGCATAAATACGTAACCGTGACCGGCGAAGTGAAAAATCCCGTAACGGTGAAAGCGCCCTTAGGCATAACCTTTAAAGAGTTGATTGCCCGCGCAGGCGGTGCAACCGTTCCTTCCTACGAACTGCTTTGCGGCGGACCGATGACAGGCCCCGTTGCCAAAGACACCGATGTGGTCACAAAAACCACGAACGCGGTGATTGTTCTTCCCGAAAATCACCCGGTAATCATCCGCAAGGAAACCAAATTATCCATAAGCGAGAAACGCGCCATGAGCGCATGCTGCCAGTGCAGAAGCTGCACCGACCTTTGCTCGCGCCATCTTTTGGGGCACCCCATCGAACCGCACAAAATCATGCGTACCATGTCAAGCGGAAAAGTAACCGACACGGCGGCAATTATAAACGCCGCATACTGCTCGGGCTGCGGACTTTGCGAAATGTATGCCTGTCCGCAATCGCTCCACCCCAAAACCATTATTCTCGCATTAAAAGGCGCACTCCGCCAAAACGGAATCACGCCCCCGAAATTAGAAAACATTGACCCCGTAAGCCCGGACCGTGCCTATCGGAAAGTTCCGAAGCACCGCCTGACGGCAAGACTGGGTCTTACCCAATATAACATTCCCGCGCCGCTGTCCGAAACAGAAGTAGATACCGATAAAGTTAAAATCCTGTTTTCACAGCACGTCGGCGCGCCCGCCGTCCCCATTATCAAAGAGGGCGACGAAGTATCGGTC
>CAKSHV010000369.1 GCA_934457515.1 uncultured Clostridia bacterium | reverse complement strand
AAGGCATGAAGGTGAATGTGAACGGAAGAGACACCTCTGTTATAGCGGGCAAAGCAAAAAATGCCGGCGCAGAAGTTGCAGCCGTAGATAAAAACGGTGACGCGATTACAAAACCCACTGTTTTAGACGCAGTTTATTCCTATGGCCTGGCAGACAATGCCAAGGGCAGAATTGTGGCATATTTAAACGGCGCTTTGGTTGCAAACCCTGACCTTGTGTATGTATCACCGAGCGACAGCGTAACGTTTGAACGGAAAACGGACGGCTTTACACCTATCTGTTTCGGTCCTGCAAACACGCTTATCTCCGTTATGGGCGGCAGATGGGGCAAAATCAATAAAGGTATTTACAAATTTACTTGCCCCGATTACACAAAATTACAGGATATTATCCCCAATGTTGCGTCAGCCGATTCCATGGTCGGCATGCACGTAAACGGTATTATGACGCCGGCTGCGGGCAAACTCGGCGCAGCCGAAGGTGAAAAATTAGACGGCTATGTGCTGTTCGATAACGTACCGATTCTGCAAAGCGCACTGCAAAGCGGAACCCGCGTGGACTTTTCGTTTGACGGCGGACTGAAAATGGTGGAAACCGATTATGATCAGTGCCTTGCCAAGGATGAAAACGGCAACGTTTTGGGCATTTTGCCGAAAGTGGTTGTGCTGAACAATAATATGAACTCGCATATATATGACACCGAAAGCATGTATTTAACCGATCGGTACACGGCAGGCGACGTGCACATTTTCGATAATGATTCCCACGTTTTGGTTTCGACCGACGGTGTTCGGGACTGCATGATTTCGGTTGGCACATATGACGAAAGCGGCCGCATGACCACCGTTCGCACAGAACATGTGCTTCTTACCTTTAATGAACCTTATGCAACGGTGTTAAATCCCGGCGAACGCCTGTTTGTGTTTGATTATGAAAACTTCAGCGGCACAAATATGCACCCGGTAACCGAATCAAAATAGAGTTTATAATAAAATCCATCGGCATTTTGCCGATGGATTTTTCTATTTGTTGACAAGTCCGGCGATGTGCGATATACTTTTAAAAAAGGGGGAGAGATGCACATGAACCGAGAGGAAATTAAGCGATATATTTTGGAAACCTATGCGGCAACGTCGGACTGCCCGTGGGACAAAAACCCGAATTTTGAGGTGTTTCGCCATGTGGGCAGTAAAAAATGGTTTGCCCTTTTTATGGACATCCCGCAAAGATATCTCGGGCTGAAAAACGACACGGTTTCGTATGTGATGAATGTTAAGTGCGACCCTATTTTAATTGGCTCGTTTTGCAAAGAAAAAGGCATTTTTCCGGCCTATCACATGAATAAAAATCACTGGATTTCGGTTTTGATTGACGGCACCGTTCCGACCGAGCGCATTAAAATGCTAATTAACATCAGCTTCGAGGCAACCGCTCCGAAAATAAAGCGCAAATAAGGATTAAAAATGCATGACAATTTTACGCTCGTATAATATGCTCTAAGCAGAGAAAAAAGCGCAATCCGTTTGCATCAAAAAAGAGGACTATTCAAAAATACAC
>CAKSHV010000368.1 GCA_934457515.1 uncultured Clostridia bacterium | reverse complement strand
TACATAGTATTGAAACAATATTACCTTGTTATTGTTACATTTTTAACCTACAATAAGCTTAAGATATTTTTATATAACGGCTATTCGCTTTTCCCTGACATTGCACGGCACGATTGCACGGTAGACGGCTGCCACCCGAATGATTTGGGAATGTATTTTATGGCAGAGAGAATAGGCGGAGTTTTAACAAATGTTATTAAAGGAGAGTAAAAATTATGTCTAAAGTAAAATTATGTGTATTTTCGGATTATCATTACTGCCCGGCTTTGTATCCGCAGGATCAAAGCGGACTTGATACAATAATAGAAAGAGCGCATACGGCTGATGCTGATGTTATTTTGGAGTGCGGCGATTTTGCCGCTGACGCAACAAAAAATGACGGCTTTTTGCAGAAGCTCCTCAATAATAAATACGGTATAAAAACTGCTTTTTGCTACGGCAACCACGAGCTTGAACAGGTCGATTCATTAGAGCTTTTAAATAAGGCTTACGGTGTTAATAACAGCTATTTTTACAAGGATATGTTCGGTTTCAGGTTTATAACGGTAGATACCAACTTTTGGTATGACGATGACGGAACGCTCTACCATTATCCCGGCAGAGGGGTGGGAAGTCCAAAAGGCTGGGATTATGATGATAATGCCTTTGGTAAAGAACAGCTTGAATGGATATCAAAGACTATTGATGAATCTCCGTATCCCTGCATTTTGTTGGGACACACTCCGGTTGATTTATCGGATAAGCCGGATCACAAGGAATTTTTAAAGATAATAAAAGCGGCAAATGAGAAAAATCGCGGCAGGGTACTTATATATTTCAGCGGAGACAAGCACAGAAATCATATAGCTGTTGTTGACGATGTTCTGCATTTTAATATAAACGCTACATATAACGGTGAATGGTGTCCTACAAAGCATAATCTTTTCCCGAAAGAATTTACCGAGGGTCATGCAATGGCGGCAAACTGCTCTATATTTAAAGACCCGCTTTCGGCAATAGTTACCGTTGAGGATGACGGCCATATAAAGATTGAAGGAATGGAAACCGATTATATGTACGGTGTAGCACCGGAAATGTACGGCGGTCCGTTCAAAGGCGACGGATACGGTATATGCGAACCGCGAATTTCAAGCGGAGAATATTATCTTCTGAAAAAATAGGAGAATAGTTAATGAATAGCATAGAAAAGTTTTGCAGAGAAATCGGTATGCCCGAGGAAGAATGCGAGATAATCGGCGCAGCTTATTTGAAAGTTGCCGAAATTAAAGAAGTTTATGATGTTATGAAAGCCTGTGTTGCGGTTTATGAGCAGAATACAGATTTTGAACACAAACCGATATTTGAAAAGATAGAGTCCCTTTCGGGAAAAGCGGGTCTACATAAATATACACTGGATTTGGTTTATATGATAATGCTTGTTCCTCATTTGAAAGAGCTTTACACCGAAAACGGAATTTCGGAAGATGTTTTAAGAGATTCAGTAGCTGATCTTAAATGGAAATCCGCCGAATGTAAAAAGGTTTACGGCGTTTGGGGAATTTTTGTGGGTTGGTGGAC
>CAKSHV010000367.1 GCA_934457515.1 uncultured Clostridia bacterium | reverse complement strand
TGGACGAATACCGCGTGGCGGAGGCACTTGACGAAATCTGGAATCTGCTTCGCCGCAGCAATAAATATATTGACGAAACAACGCCCTGGTCGCTTGCGAAAGACGAGGCGAATTCGGCTCGGCTCGGCACGGTTTTGTATAATTTGCTGGAGGCAATCCGCATAAGTGCGGTTCTGCTCATGCCTTTCATGCCCGAAACGGCAGAGAAAATTGCGGCGCAGCTCAATACAAATGTGCTTGACTTTGACTCTGTTTTGTCGTTCGGCGCTTTGAAAGCGGGCGAAAAGACAGGGGAGGCAACACCGCTGTTTAACCGCCTGGACGAGAAAAAGAAACTGGAAGAAATCGAAACCGTTTTGCAGGAAAAATATCCCGCAGAGCCGCAGGATACGTTTGAGCCGTTCAAGCCCGAAATCGAGTTTGAAGATTTTGAAAAAATGGATTTGAGAGTGGCTAAGGTTCTGTCCTGCGAGGAAGTGCCGAAAGCCAACAAGCTTTTAAAATTCAATTTAAAGGTCGGAAATGAAGAGCGAGTTATCGTGTCCGGCATTAAAAAGTGGTATAAGCCCGAACAGTTGGTCGGCAAAAATGTGCTGATTATTGCAAATTTGAAACCCAGAAAAATTATGGGTATTGAGTCGAAGGGCATGATTCTGTCTGCCGCAAAGGACGATGAGGGTCTGCTTTCGGTTACCACCACCTTAGACCCCGCGTTTAAAAACGGCAGTATTGTATGCTGAGGAGAGTAAACCATGCAGCTTTTTGATTCGCACGCACATTTAGATGACGACAAATTTAATGCGGACTTAAAGGAAACGGCGGAAAAAATCGCCGCGTCTGATGTTTCGCTTTTGGTAGATGTCGGTTCAAACATCAAAACCTCCGAAAAAGCAATTAAAATCGCGGAGCAGTATCCCTTTGTGTATGCGGCGGTGGGTATTCACCCGTGCGACGCGTTTGAAACGGACGAAGAGCAGAATATGCAGCATTTAAAAGCTATGGCGGCGCGCGAAAAGGTGGTTGCTATCGGCGAAACGGGACTGGATTACTACTGGGACGATGTGGACAGAGAAACGCAAAAGCGCGGATTTATCCGCCAGATTGCGCTGGCAAACGAATTAAAGCTCCCCCTTATTGTGCACAACCGCGACGCGCACGCCGACACCCTTTCGATTTTAAAGGAATATAAGCCCGAAAGCGCAATTATTCACTGCTTTTCGGGAAGCGCGGAAATGGCAAAAGAACTTTCAAAAATGGGGTATTACATCTCATTTTCCGGTTCGGTGACTTTTAAAAACGCGCGGCAGCTGCCCGAAGCGGTAAAAGCCGTTCCGCTGAACCGGCTGCTTGTGGAAACCGATTCGCCCTATCTTGCGCCCGAACCCAAGCGCGGCACGCGGAATGACCCCACAAATGTGCTGTACACCGCGGCAAAAATTGCGGATATTTTAAATCTTCCGTTGGAAGAGTTTGCGCGAATCACATTTGAAAACGCCAAACGAGTATACAAGTTAAAATAATAAAACAAGGAACAACTATGGTTGTTCCTTCAGACTGTCGAAAAAC
>CAKSHV010000366.1 GCA_934457515.1 uncultured Clostridia bacterium | reverse complement strand
GGCGATTCAATGGGGAATATTGCTTTTGTATCCCCTTTTAAAATGTAGCAATACGGATCGTTTTGGTTCCCGCCGCGATCATATTCAAAATTGCCGTTGCCCAGCAAATTCACGTTTTTTAAAGGTTTTTGATAATATCTGAAATAGTCAAACTCGCTTTTGCCGGGCAGCTTGCTGTCGTCAATTAAATCCTCCTTGCCTTCCGGCATGGCAACCGCCGTCAGCCACAGGTACGAAGGGCCGTACACGCGAACCGCGTCGTCGGTATTTACAAGCTGACCGTTGATGTAAAAATTTAAGCGGTCGGGCAGCCATTCCATGCCCATGGTAAACCATTCTTTGGACGGGTCAATGTCGCGGTATGCCCATCTCGAGGTGCTTTCGTGCCGTGCCCACCAGTAGTGAATGCCGTGGGAAATAGAAGTTGGGTTTTCCGAATCGATTTCAAAACCATCGATTTCTATCATACAGTTTTTCTGCGGATAGTTTTCGGGTCTTGTCGTAAATGCCGAACCGCCGGACAGCCAAAAAGACGTGTGAAATCTGCCCGTCCCGCCGAACACTTTTGCGCGGGTTTCATAGTAGCCGTACGGCAGATTGAAATTGGTCAGCACACCGCCGCCGGTGTAATATCCGTCAATTTTTTTATAGTCGATAACCAGCTTGCCGTCCTCTAACCGAACGTTTTCTTTCAGGTTCTTGCCGCCGTACGGATTGCCGCTGCGCCAGTCCCAAATTTCGGTATTAAGCGCCGAACCGTCAAACTCGTCCGAAAGCAGCAGCCGATAGTCGCCGGACGGCGCCTCGGCAAAGCAGTAAATCGCCGAAAATGCGCAAAGTACTGCCGCCAAAAGCACCGAAAAAAGCAATTTTTTCTTCATATATAATCCTCCCGTATCCAGCCAATAAACGTTTATATACCTATTTATATTAGTTTATCATGCGCGGATAGGAAAGTCAACAGCAAAAAATCAGCTTTTTATGCTAATTCTTCAGATATTGAAGCTTTTTCCGAAAACATGCCTTTCGCCGCCTAAAAACTCCGAATCACGCCGCAGGCTATCCGTTCGCCCGAGTCGCCTGCGGGCTGCGACCTAAAATCGTCCGCCGTGGCGTGGATCACCACTGTCTTGCCGATGATTTCGTTAAGTGTAAAACGGTCGGTCAGAACAGTCATATACGCAAACCCGTTGTTGGACATAAGGGGCGGCAAGTCGCCCGCATGAAACGGGTGCGGAACGTTTTTCGGATTATAGTGCCCGCCCGCTGCCTCCGTTTCCGCGCACGAGCCGCCCTCGTGAATATGAAAGCCGAAAAAGCCGTTTTTATTGCCGTCCTGCATCGGAAGTCCGTAGATTTCGGCCGTAACCAAAACCCCTTTGGACGACTTTTCAAAATACACCACGCCGAAAAGCTCGGGGTTGTCTTTTCCCCCGCGCACATTCGCCGTCACTCTGTTTTGCCCTCGAAACATTTTTTCTTACACATCCTTTCGGTTACAGAATATGACAAACGCATGCCGAATGTGTTTTTGCATCTGCCAAACCAAATAACGGATTTTTTCGTTAA
>CAKSHV010000365.1 GCA_934457515.1 uncultured Clostridia bacterium | reverse complement strand
ATATATGTGTCCACAACAATTTGTCTGTCGAATTCTTTTTCTACTTTCGCTCTTGCGCAAAGTCCCATTTTAAGACGCTTGTCCGCATCCAAAAAAAGAAATTTTTCAACTGCCGAAATAAGGCTTTGCGTGTTTTCTGCCTTAAAAAGGAAGCCTGTTACCCCGTCGTCAACAATTTCGCGGCACCCGACAATATCGGAGCAAAGACATGCTCTTGCACAGGCGGAGGCCTCGAGCAGAACATTTGACATACCTTCGTGATATGACGGGTGAATAATGGCGCAGCATTCTTTGTATATTTCCCTGACATCGTTTACCATTCCGTGATAAATAACGGTTTTGCGATCCAAAAAGGTTTTTAGACGTTCTTCATAACCGTCTTCGCAGAAGCCGCATATATGAAAATTAACGTTTTTGTATTTTTCTGTTATATATTCAGCACATTCAAGGTATTCCTCTATGCCCTTGTCCTTCATAATTCGTGAAACAAATACGAAATTTATTTCATCTGTATCGGGATATTTAAGCGGCGTGAATTTTCCGAGATTTACACCCGAACCCGGAAGAATCCGCCTGTGTCCGTTATAGAGCCTGTTTTTTTCAAAAAAAAGCATGTTTTCGCAGTTTTGAAAAAAAACGCATGCCGCATGCTTAAAAGCCGCCTTGTAAAGAAGCTTGATAAAGCGCTGCATGAGACCCGGATTCTCAACGGCGATTCCGAGACCCGTTACGTTTGGCATAAATGCAGTGCGGTTTAAAAAAGCGGCAATTCCGCCGTATATATTCGGCTTTATTGTGTAAGACAGGATAACATCGGGTTTGATTTTTTTTATTAATTTCAAATAGATAAGAAAGAGCTTAAAATCTGTAAAAGGATTTGTTCCGTGGCGGGAAACGGGTGTCTCGGTAAAATTGCAGCCGATATCTGTAAGATATTTTATTTTTTCACCGTTCGGAGAAGAAATAAAGACTTCGTTTCCGCATGATATTAGTTTTTTTACAAGCTCGAAACGAAAATTATAAATGGTTAAATCATGATTTACCAAAAAAAGGATTCTGCTCAAGATTTCAGAACCTCCTTTAAAGCCTTGCAGGAACATTCTCCGGAGCCTTCCGAAACGCCGTCATGCTTTAATACGGAAAAAATTGTTTCAAGAAAACATTTTGTATCAAGCATAAAACTCAAATTGCGTACATATATTCCGTCAAGACGCGCCTTTTCGGAGAGGGACAGCTCATCTCTGCCTTTTATTTGTGCCAATCCGGTAAGACCGGGACGCACATCGTTTGCATGATATTTATCGCGTTCCGCTGTCAGATCGTATTGGTTCCAAAGAGCGGGCCTCGGCCCGATAACTGACATTTCGCCTTTAAAAATGTTTATCAATTGAGGCAGCTCGTCAAGTGAATATTTTCTTAAAAACGCACCGGGCTTGGTAATGAACGCTTGCGCACCGTCAAGCTTGTGCGTAGGGACGTTGTGCGGTGCATCGTTTCTCATGGTTCTGAATTTTAATATGTAAAAAATCTTTTTGTTTTTTCCGATTCTCTTTTGACTGAACAGAGCTTTTC
>CAKSHV010000364.1 GCA_934457515.1 uncultured Clostridia bacterium | reverse complement strand
GGCGTGTGCTTATGGCGTGTGGGTTCAAGTCCCACTGCTCGCACCATTTATTTTGCCTGATAGTGTAATGGTTAGCACAAGTGACTCTGACTCACTTTGTCTGGGTTCAAATCCTAGTCAGGCAGCCAGCCGAAACGGAATGGTTTCGGCTATTTTTCAATGTGGGGGTATAGCTCAGTTGGGAGAGCGGTTGCTTCGCATGTAACAGGTCTGGGGTTCGAATCCCCATATCTCCACCATATAGCCCGAAAGCGCCTATTTTAGGCGCTTTCTTTTTCTTGTGTACGAATTTTGTACGATTTTTTTGAGAAAATTAAATAATTCGCGAGTATATTTTAATTAAATTTCCCCTGTCAGAAACGAAAAAATTGTCATCTTCATGAACTTCAAACGGAAAGTGAGCCTTGTTGCAGGGAATGTCTGGCTCGAACCCGATCTTAAGCATTAATTTGTTTTATCACCTTTTACTGCCGCGACCGTCTTTTTGAAATTCATGCCGGAGGAAGCCTTTACCGAGCTGCATAGACAGGTGTATAAAATATCGATGATTGTAATCTGCCCCTGTATCAGCGGAAAGTCGGTGTCTAAATATTTGTTTGAGTTTCTGATTGTCGTACATATGTTAATATCCGAAACGTCGGAAAGAGGTGAGACAAGAAAGTCGCAAAGACTGACTATCAGCGCACCGTTTTTCTTTGCGTTTTGTGCCGCCTCGACCATTGCTTTAGTCCTGCCGGAGGATGAAATAACAAAGAGCATATCGTCCTTCTCCATGACGGACGCCTTCATTTTTGCAATTATTGCGTCTGAATCAAACGAACAGCTGCGTTTGATACGAAAAAGTTTTGTATAGGCATAAAGCGCCGTCACGGCAGATGTGCCCATCCCAATGAAATAGACGCATTTTGCTTTCATAAAGTGTTTTATAAACCTTATAAGTGTCTCTTCTTTCAGCGTGGAATAACAGTTTTCGACCACACTCGACGAAAAGCCGCACACCTTTTTGCTCAGAAGTTCGAACGAAAGACCGTCGCTTTCTTCGGGCGCAAAATTGTCGATCTTGATTTCGAGCCTTTTTTGATTGTCAACCTCGCTTCTGATCATTTTCTTAAATTCCCTAAAGCCCGAAACGCCAATCTCCTTCACAAAGCGGCAGACGGTAGCATAGCTCGTTTGGGTCCTTTCGGAAAGTTCCGTGATAGTCAGCTTATCGAGCGAGTCGATGTTTGAAAGACAATAATCAGCCAAAAGCGAAAATTTGGATTTTTTATTTTCTTTAAGCATGTAAAGCCTTGCAATATAGAGTGCATTTTTCTGCATTTTGATCACCTCATAAAATTATAGTAGCATTTGTGATACAAAATGTCAATAATATATCATGATCGATAAAAAAATATAAAATATGATATTGCGTTATATCATATTTTTTTGTATAATGAAAAAGAGGTGATTACATGACAGAATTAAAATCCGGTTTTTTAAAAAGAGCATATGATAAATGTCTCGACAGCATTAAAAATACAATTGACCTTGAAGCACACAAGAAGGCGTACATTGGTGACCACAGGGAATATCAT
>CAKSHV010000363.1 GCA_934457515.1 uncultured Clostridia bacterium | reverse complement strand
GATTATAAGCGGTTTTCTGCAAATAATGACTGCTTTCAAGGGCGAATTTTTGAACAGGATTTGGTATCGTTTTTGAAAGAGATAATCAAAACAGAACTTGAAAAGACTGTTGATATATCCAAAGCACAGGAAACAGTCAATAGGCTTATGAACAAAAATAAAAAAGCTGTATTGACGCTTCAAAAAAATGTAGACAGTGAAAAGAAAAAGAAATTGACAGAATACATAAAGCTTACAAAATATGAAATAACCGAAGATGAATTTGTTAAAAACCGAGTCGAAATTGATAAGAGAATTGAGGTGCTGAATGAAAAAATTCAGTCAATTACTTATCAGAAAATATCTGAGGAAGATATTACAGTATTAAATCTTTTCGGTAAATATATCGGCGTAGATAATATAGACAATGATATAATCAGAGATTTAGTTAAAGCAATCTATGTTTACAACGACAAAAAAATTGAAGTTGTATGGAATTTCCGGGCTGCTTTCACCCAATGACTTTTAACTATGAAATGCACAAGAGTTCAATACTGCTTTTGTGCATTTCGGAGAAAGTCGAAACTGAAAGAATATTTTTTTGTTCCCTTACTTGACAAGATAAGACGACGGCTATTCGGGACTTCAATTCGAGCGACCCGCCTTTCGGGAAATGCTGTCGCGAAAAGATTTGAAAACCGTGATTACAAAAGACCTGTCGCGCTTAGGGCGCGACTACATTTTAACGGGCTATTACATAGAAAAATATTTTCCGTCAGCGGGAATCCGCTATATTGCGATAAACGACAATATCGACACGGGGGGAGAAATTGATGATTTAAGCGGCTTTCGCACCGTTATGAACGATATGTATGCCAAAGACATTTCCAAAAAAGTGCGCACGGCTTTGACAGCAAAAAAGCAGGCGGGGCGGTTTATCGGTTCGTCCGCACCCTTCGGCTACCGCAGAGAAAACGGCGTTTTAATTCCGGTTAAAGAACAAGCGGAGGTGGTTAAAACCATTTTCAAGCTGTTTTTAAAGGAAAATAACCTTTCTGCCGTGGCGCGGGAACTGAACCGAATGGATGTTGCAACGCCGTCTATGGTAAAGGGAGGAAAAAAGAATCTTTGGAGCGATGTGATGGTTCACCGCATTTTAGAAAACCCGACCTATGCGGGGCATTTAACCCAAAACAAAACGCGGAGAATTAACTATAAGGTAAAAAAACGGGAAAAATTGCCCGAAAATCTTTGGATTTGCGTTAAAAATACGCACGAGCCGATTGTGCCTGAAAAAGAGTTTGAAACGGTTAAAAACAAATTGACAAAAAGGGGAGAAACTGGTATAATAAAATAGATTTAAAAAAGAAATGGAGAGATGCAACATGGACGTAATGGAATGGTTTAAGGTTGTGCTCTTGGGCATTGTGCAGGGAATAACCGAATGGCTACCTGTTTCCAGCACGGGGCACATGATTTTGGTTGAAACGTTTTTGCCTTTTAAAAACATGTCAAAAACATTTTACGAGGTGTTCCTCGTAGTCATTCAGTTCGGCTCGATTTTGGCGGTGCTTACCCTTTATTTTCATAAGCTGAACCCCTTTTCGC
>CAKSHV010000362.1 GCA_934457515.1 uncultured Clostridia bacterium | reverse complement strand
GAAAAAAGGTCATGGATTGAAGTGGATTTAAAACAGCTGGTTTTAAATTTAGATACATATAAAAAACAGCTGCCGAAAGACCGTGAAATTATGGCAGTCATTAAGGCGGACGCTTACGGGCATGGTGATGTGCGCGTTGCGCATGCTTTAGAGCAGCACGGTGTGCGTTTATTTGCCGTATCAAATATTGACGAGGCAGTTGGGCTTCGCGATGCGGGCGTTGCGGGCGAGATTTTGATTTTGGGTTACACAAGCCCGAAACTGGCACATGTTTTGGTTGAAAAAAACATTATGCAGGCCATTGTTTCGGAGGAGTATGCGGCTGCGCTTTCTGCTGAGAATGACAAGATTCGCTGCCAGTTTGCCATTGACACGGGCATGAATCGAATCGGACTTGACGGAGACAATGCCGCACAATGCGAAAAAATTATCCGAAAATATAAGGATTTGCTTTGTGTGGAGGGGATATTTACCCATCTTTGTGTGGCGGATACCGATGAAGAAACCTGCAAGACGTTTACTTTGCAGCAGATTGATAAATTCTGTGCGGTGCAGGAAAAAATCAGAGATTTAAAGCTTCCTTTTGCGCATTGTTTCAATTCCGCGGGCGGATTCTTTTATTTAAAAGATAAGCCGGAATGGGAAGACATTGGAAAAATTGTACGTTTGGGAATTATTATGTACGGTTTAAAGCCGGATGAAAGCAACCTTTTACCGAAAGAAATTCAGCCGGCGCTTTCCTGGAAATCGGTTATCTCGCTTGTTAAAACCGTAAAACGCGGTGAAACGGTCGGCTACGGCAGGACATTTAAAGCGGATAAAGATTATAAGGTGGCAACGGTTGCAACCGGCTATGCAGACGGCTACAGCAGGTTGCTTTCGAACATAGGGCATGTTTTGATTCATGGGAAAAAGGCGAAAATTTTAGGCCGCATTTGTATGGATCAGATGATGGTTGATGTTTCGGAAATTCCTGAGGTAAAAATGGGCGATGCAGCCGTTTTAATCGGCAAAAGTGGGAATTTATCCTATACTGCCGATGATATGGCAAAACAAATCGGCACAATCGGATATGAAATCGTATGCGGTATTTCCAAACGCGTGCAGCGGTATTATATATAACCTTTCGTAAGGAGTAATTATGATCAGTTTGATATTTTGCGGTGATTTGCGGTATTGTCCGTATCTTAAAAGATACACGGAACGACTGGAATTATTGAGTGCGGAGTATGAGGTTTTGTTCTGGAACAGGGCAGGGCTTTTGCTTGATTTGCCACAAAATTATCATTGCTTTGAAAGGCCATCTGCAGAAAATCTTGGGAAAATAGATAAGGCTTTTGATTTTATCCGATTTGGCAGATGGGCGAAAAACCATATTTCAAAAAGCAAGCCGGAAGGAATTATTTTTCTGTCTACCCTCACGGCGGTTTTATTATACACTGTAACCAAGCACTGTCCGTATCTGTTTGATATTCGGGATTACAGTTATGAAAATATTTCACTTTTTCGGAGAATTGAAGAAAAAATTATAAAACGAAGCTTTTTCACCTGCATTTCCTCTAAGGGATTTCAGGCTTTTTTGCCGAAACACGAC
>CAKSHV010000361.1 GCA_934457515.1 uncultured Clostridia bacterium | reverse complement strand
TTCTTTGGCAATGGCAAGACCGAGCCCTGTGCCGCCCATTTCGCGGGAACGGGCTTTGTCTACGCGGTAAAACCGCTCGAACAGCATGGGAATATCTTTTTCCGGGATGCCAATGCCGGTGTCTGAAATTTTAACATACACACTGTCCTCCTGCTGTCCGCACAGTACCGTAACGCTGCCGTGGGCGGGGGTGTATTTAATGGCGTTTGACAAAATGTTGATAATTACCTGACGGATTCTGTCCGGGTCTGCCATAATTTTTTCGGTTGTGCTGCCCGGCACATAAGTTAAGGTCAGCTGTCTGTTGTTTGCCTCGATTTTCATGGTGTTTACCACATCGGCAACCAGCGCGGACATATCGGTTTCCTCCGGCTTTAACACTTTGGAGGAGTGGTCTAACTGCGAAAGTACCAAAAGGTCGCGCACGAGGCGTGTCATACGGTCGGACTCGGAATTGATGACCTCTAAAAAGCTTTTGGCGGTTTCTGGATCGATATCCGATTCCAAAAGGGTTTCGGCGTAGCTTTTGATGTTGGTCAGCGGGGTGCGCAGCTCGTGCGAAACGTTTGCAACAAAAGCCTTTCGTGAATTTTCCAGTTTTTGGCGGCGTGTTATATCTCCGATTGCAGCAATCACACCGCTTTGCACCATGGTTCCTGTCCGAAAGGGCGCAAAATGGATGGATAAAACGGTATTTCCGGTTTCAATCTGCCAATCGCGCTGCACGTCCGAACGGCGGGAGATGGCATCGCCTAACGTTAGCGTTATGCCGAGTGGTGAAAACACTTCCGAAAAAGTGTAGCTTTCCTGTTCCGGAAGGTGGAGAAGTTTAACCGCGGCGGGGTTGGTGTGGGTGGAATTTCCGTCGCTGTCAAATGCCATGATACCGTCTTCCAAATTGCGGATAATGACTTCGATTTTATTCTTTTCGCCCTCAATTTCGTTCAAAGTGCCTTGCAGCTTGCCCGCCATGGTGTTAAAGGTGGTGGTGAGCGTTCCGATTTCGTCGTCGCCCTGGACGCGGATGGTGGTATCAAACTCGCCCTCGGCAATTTTGCCCGCTTTTTGGGTTAAGTCGCGAATCGGGACGGTGATGGTTCGGCTCATGAACAGGCCGATGACAATCGCAAGAATCGAGCCGTATAAAAATGCCTGCAGAATGATGGAAAACATGTTGTATGAAACGGCGGAAACGTCTTCTTTATTATCCGAAATATAGATGATATAGGCGGGCGCGCCGTTTTCCATAATGGGGTAGGCATAGTCCATAACCGAGGCGCGTTTGGAGACCGTTCTGCCCGTTTCGCCGCTCATGGCGGTTATGATATTATCCGAAATGCCGCCGAAGGTGTCCTGAGAAGAAGAGCCTGCGATATACAGTCCGTTTTTTCCGTCTAAAACATAATAATTTCGCGTGTCGCCCGTTATCCCTAAGCGGATTGCGCCGAATGCGTCCATTACCTCGGTGATTTTCTGCACGCGGTCGGTTTCATTTAAGCATGCCGCAAGGCTTTCGCCGAGCTGACCCGAAAATTCCGCGTCCATTTTATCGCGGAATTGATTTAAATAAAATGAGGATACGCTGGTGAGCATAAACG
>CAKSHV010000360.1 GCA_934457515.1 uncultured Clostridia bacterium | reverse complement strand
CCTCTATGCTCTTTCGAAATGAAACGGTGCAAAGGCGCGCGATTGCCAATATTGTCGAAACCATGAAGAAAAAAGGCTATGTGGGGCTGGACGTGGATTTTGAATACATTCCGCCCGAAAACGCCGAGTATTATTTTCAGTTTCTCCGAAATGTAACCTCTGCGCTGCACGAAGAGGGGTTCCGCGTGAATGTCGATTTGGCACCCAAAACTTTTGCCGGGCAGCCGGGACTTTTGTATGAAAGCCACAACTACGAAGTCATCGGCTCGATTGCGGACACGGTTTTAATCATGACCTATGAGTGGGGATATACCTACGGACCTCCTTTGGTCAAAAACAGCGCGCTTAATTTTCCTTTTTCGGCTGAATTTTCTTGCCAAATTCTTTAATTGTCCATTTCTTAAACGCCACGTTTTCTTTAATGTGCGGGAACGAATTTACCATTCTGCGGTGCAGAACTGACTTGCTGTGAATGATTTTGCGCACCTTTTCGGATATTTCCGCCGTATTGTCTTTCACTTCGTTTGAAACCTGTTTTAAGTTAAACACAATCTTAAAGGAGGTGATATTGTCTGCAATATACATGGCGCACATCACGCTCAATGTTATGTTTAGTAGAATTTCAGGAATTTTACGAATTTCACGAATTAAAAACGGATTTACGATAAATAAAATCACGCAGGCGGCAATGCCGAACAATACTAAATTTTCCAAGCAGATTCTGCCGTTAATATTGTATTTTTTGCGGCTGTAATCCCACCAGCGCGCGTGAAACATCTTTTCCATGAAATAGCTTGTGAAATACTCCAAAAGTCCGCACAGAATGACGGACATGCAAAAGGTTGCAAACAAATCATGCTGATATTTTTTCAAAAGCACGCTGATCAGCACCACGCCGTAGCCGTAAATCGGGCAGACAGGACCGACCAAAAAGCCGCGGTTCATCGGCTTTTTGTTTTTCACCGAAAACATAACCGACTCCATCACCCAGCCCGCAAAGGCGTATATAAAAAAGATTGCGGAGTACAGCCGAACAGCGTCCATCATCATTTTCTCCCTCTCTGCGCCCCTTTGGCGCGGCGAAATTTCTAAATTTTAACAACTTCTTAACATGTGCCCTCATATTATAAAGTATGCGGCATAAACATGAAATGTATGTGTTTTCTTTTTAATCATACAGTATTTCTACCCTTTTCGTCAAGTGTTTTTTAAAAAAAGACAGAAAAAAACAAAAGTTGACAAAATTTTAAAATCGCGGTATAATAACTCATAGTATGAGTTAAAGCGTGTGCCGGCACTGCCGGCGCGTTTCTGTTATTTGTAAAACCAAAGATTTCGGCAGTTAAAAAGAGAGGCTTGTTATGGATTACATGGAATATGCCCGCGAAATATTTCCCTGCATGCAAAAGCTGTTTAAATATTCGGCAATGAAGGATTTAAGCGATATCTCGCAAGGGGAAATGGCGGTTTTGAGCTATCTGACGTTTCATCACAACGGCGCGTCGGCAGGGGAGCTTAGTGAGGCGTTCGGCGTTTGCACCTCCCGCACGGCAGCGGTTTTAAACACCCTGGAGAAAAAAGGGTATGCCAACCGCAAGCC
>CAKSHV010000359.1 GCA_934457515.1 uncultured Clostridia bacterium | reverse complement strand
CGCGTCCAGTCGCCGAGGTCGGTAAATGAAGTCGAACCCAAATGGAAGCAGCTTAAATCGTTATCATTGGTAATGGTAACGGTTTGTGTCTTCTCGTCCCAGTCTACCTTGCAGTCATATGCCTCGGAAATAAAACGAAGCGGCACCATGGTGCGGTCGTCAATCAAAAGCGGCGGCTGGTCGATTTCAATAAATTTCCCGCCGTTGTATGCGGTTGTGTTGCCGATGGCAACAACAACTTTTTTGCCGTTTTTAATGCCGATTGCCTGCTCTGTTGCGTCGTCCCACGAAACCGAACAGCCAAGCGCCTCGAAAATTGCGCGCATGGGCACCATTGTTCTGTCATTTACGATAACCGGCTGCACGTCAAACGTCATTTTTTCGCCGTTATACATAACGGTCACGTTGTCTGCCTGAGCCGGAACCATGAAAATGCCAAGAACCATAACAAGTGTTAAAAGTAATGCAGCAAATTTTTTCATAGTACATCCCTTTCTTTAAAAAATTTGTATTAACACTTGTATTATACAATATTTCGTGATATAATTATAGTAAAAATAAACCTTTAGTTTGTAAAATCGTGTCAAAAAGGAGTGGAAAGATATGGATAGGGACATTCAGACGATTGACGAGAGCGAACAGCTACCCTTTGACGACGTGCCGCGCTGGACCGATGCGTTTATTGAAAACAGCCATCCGCACAGCTATGTGAAAGCTTATCTTCACTATTTTTGTGAAGCACTTTTGCACACGCACGAGTTTTACGAGGTGAATTTTGTCATGCACGGCAGCGGCAAATATTATCACGACAAAATCTGCATGAACGCGCGCGTCGGTGATGTGTTCATCACCCCGCCGAACGTGTACCACGGCTATCTGAAAAAAGATGATTTTTACATATACAACTTGTGTATCCGCAAAGACTTTTTTGACTATTATAAAAAGGAACTGTTTGAAATTCCCGCCGTTGCGGAACTGTTTGAGGGCGTGCCGTATCTGCACCGTTTAAAAGGCAAACAATTTTCGTTTCACCTTTCAAACCAGGCGCTTGCCATGTTAAAGTCAGACCTTGACTTAATCTACGAGTGCTCACAGGCGGACAGCGACAGTGCAGAACTTACCAAAAACATAATCACCCTTAAAATTCTGGCACATTTGGCGTTTATCTATTCCCAGCAGTTTGCCAAATGGTCGAAAAAGAACGAAAACAACAGCTTTGCGTCGATTATGGAAAGTATTCATTATATGAAGGACAACCTGTCGGAAAAAGTGACAATCGACATGCTTTCCGAACGTGCGCACATGTCGCGCTCATCCTACATTCGGCATTTTAAGAGCATTTTTAACACAAGCCCCATGGAATATCTTAGAAATTTGCGCGTAAGCCGCGCCCGCGCCATGCTGATGAAAGGAAACGCCACAAAGAGCTATATCGCACAGGAATGCGGATTTTACGATGTGGCGCATATGTCAAAATACATTTAAAATTTGAGAGGCACTGTAAAGGAAAAAGGGCGTTTGAGGGATTTTCCCTCAAAATTAAAATACGCCAAAAAACAAAATGAAGGTTTTGCCCTGAAAGGGCATCGTGAAATGCGGCGCAGCCAAATTTCACGA
>CAKSHV010000358.1 GCA_934457515.1 uncultured Clostridia bacterium | reverse complement strand
CCATAATATATTTCACCGCCGATTCCGATTATTTTACAGACACTATAACACCACTTTCATTGTAATATCTTATCTGTAATCGCATTTTTTGCATTGAATCATTATCGCAAAGGGCGGATGTGCCGATAACCATGCGGTTTACCTCATCATTTTTTGCGTTTCTTTTTTCCAATATTCATTATCTATTTCCCACATTTTGCCGCTTAGGTGCAGTCGGCGGAACATGGAATACAGTGCCTTTACTTTAAGCGACGGCTTTAGATTTTTTGCGTTTTTTGTAACTTTTGCGGCTGCTTTATCCAGCTTTTTTAAAAACGCCTGTTTCATTTTTTCGGGCATATCATTCCAAAAATACCCCCAAACCGCATGGGTTACCACTGTCGTTTTTGCAACGCCCCAATAGTCCATGCTGTCCTTAATATCTTTTGCGGCGGACTTTAAGCCGCCCCCGCCCGCGGTTGCGATAATCACCGCCTGTTTTTTCAGCATATGAAAATTCGGGCGGTGCACCAGCCAGCGGTATCCGTAGTGGTCTAAAAACGTTTTTATCTGTCCCGGCGTGTGAAAGCACCAGACAGGGCTGCAAAAAATGAACAGGTCAGACTTTTCCATTGCCTCGTTAATCGGCTGTAAATATGCCGCGCCGCCGCATTTGTCCTCGTTTCCCTTTAAGCATGCATAGCAGCCGCGGCAGATGTGGGGCATGTCGTCGGGCAGCGTAAATTCAAAAACGCTGTCCACATTTGAAAGCTTTGAAATAAAATATTTTGCCGCGTTATACGTGCTGCTGTTTTGCCGCTTCGTCGCACGAATCAGTGTGATATTCATCATTAACTCCCCTTTCGGCACCAAAAAGTTACCAAATTTTAACGCGCTCTGCGGGGGAAACCCACATGCCGTCTTTTTCGGTTATGCCGAACGCATCGTAGCCTTTAGACGAAAACAGTTCCAGTGCTTTTTCCAATATTTTTTGTTTGGTATCTTCTTTTTTCATATTCCACCCCACAAACTAATGGTCATTAGTTAAAGTATAGTCCTCATTTTTCCTTTTGTCAACCGTTTTCAAAAGCTTAAGAAAACTTTAAGAAATAAAAGCCACCGATGGAATCGGCGGTTTTTATCCTTAAAAAACAGGGTGTAAAAACTGTCGTTTTTACACCCTTTGTTATGCTTTATTCTTCCGGTTCGTCCGCATTCGGAGACTGTTCGGCGTGATACTCTTTAAAATATTTTTTTTGAATGTAATTGAATTTCTTCTGGCTCTCCTCATCCAGCGGGCGGAACAAAACGCCCTCGCCGGCTTTTGACGGGTCAATATTATACCCTTTGCTGTTCCGATAGGTATCTTCCATAAACTGCACCGCCGAGGTGTTTGTGGTGCTGCAGTTAATTTCGGGCATGATTTTGCCGTTTACCATGGGGTCCTGCATGTAGTCAATCAGCTTTCCCGCATTCTTCGGTGCCTTTGCCCCGGACGGAATTACACACACATCAATCGAATAAATAAATCCCTCTTTCGGATATACAATTTCAAGATTCGGATTTACGGCAGTCGCGTACCCCAACTGGGAGGTGAACATAACGCCGACCGACGCCTCGCCGTTTGCAAGCGCCTCTTC
>CAKSHV010000357.1 GCA_934457515.1 uncultured Clostridia bacterium | reverse complement strand
GACATTTTCAGACGGGACTAATTTAAGAAAGGAAAATCGCTATGAATACAGAAACAAGTAAGGTGATGTTCGCGCTGTTTCGTTCGGCAGTTTGTGGCGATCTTCTTTCAAGTGAAGAAATTTCACTGTATAGTCCGGATATTTTACCTAAAATCACGTCGCTTGCCCAAAAGCATGACGTCATACATTTGATTGTATTTGCACTGAAAAAGAATGGGTTGCTTGATGAGGGCAATAAGAGCCTTGAAAGCAAAATGCTGACCGCAGTTTATCGTTGCGAAAGGCTCAAATATGAGCAAACTAAGTTATGCACGGCACTTGAACAAGCAGAAATACCGTTTATTCCGCTCAAGGGTTCTGTTTTGCGGCAGTATTATCCCGAACCGTGGATGCGTACAAGCTGTGACATTGACGTTCTTGTTCACGAGAAAGATCTGCAAAGAGTAGTTTCTTATCTATCCGATAATCTCGGATACAGACGCGAATCGCAAAACTCTCACGACATTTCTATGTTTACACAAGGCGGTGTGCATATTGAAGTTCATTATGATCTCGTGGAGGATAACAGGGCTAATTCCGCTGCGGCAGTATTAAAAAGCGTCTGGAATGTTGCCGTAAGGCACGACGTTTGTAATTATCAATACGAAATGCCGGATGAAATGTTTTATTTCTATCATATTGCGCATATGGCAAAGCATTTCGTAGGTACAGGCGGCTGCGGAATACGACCTTTTTTAGACATATGGGTTCTGAACCATCGTGTAAGCTTCGATCGGGAAAAGCGCGAAAAACTTCTTTCTGACGGCGGACTCAGCGTTTTTGCAAAGCAAGCAGAGCTTTTAAGTGAAGTTTGGTTTGGAAATGCAGAGCATACGGAAATCACAAGGCAAATGGAAGGATATATTCTTCGCGGCGGTGTATACGGAACGACAACCAATCGGGTAGCCGTACAGCAGCAAAAACAGGGCGGCAAAGTAAAATATGCGCTTTCAAAAATTTTCATTCCGTATGATGTGATAAAATTTCATTATCCGATCCTCCAAAAGCATAAGTGGCTCACGCCGGTCATGGAGGTTCGCCGCTGGGGAAAGCTCATTTTCTGCGGGCACTTAAAGCGCACCGTGAAAGAACTAAAATATAACAGTACAATTTCAGAAGATGCTGCGGCGGAAACGCGGACTTTATTAAAAAATGTAGGGTTATAAAAAACGACGCAAAATCAGTGCATTTGGAAGAAATCTGTGGTATAATATAAAGGCAGACATTGTTCTGCCTTTTTTGCCGGCAAACTGAATTGAATTGAAACGAATGAACAGACACAAAAATGTGCGAAGAAGATAAAAAAACTGAACCGCCCAAAGATATAGCCGCCGATTTGATGTCCGCCATTACATACGCCTATCTGAACCCGACAGAAGATACAGCGGACGAGGACGGACACGCACAGCTTATGTATTGAATTGTGGGTTTTGGGTAACAAAAAACACCGTATTGCTACGATGTTTTTTGTTGTTCATATTCTATTTTTGATACTGATAAACTGGAAGTTGTTTAACTGATTCTATAATGTCCTATGATATCATCACGATGTTCCAGTATATCCTCTTCATAATATATTTGA
>CAKSHV010000356.1 GCA_934457515.1 uncultured Clostridia bacterium | reverse complement strand
AGCCGACAGAGGGAGAAATTTTGCTAAACGGCGTCAACATTTTTTCGAAAGAAGTTTCCATGAAGGATGTGCGCCGAGAGGTGGGCTTGGTGTTCCAATACCCCGAATATCAGCTGTTTGAAGAAACGGTTTATTTAGACATTGCCTTTGCACCCAAAAATTATGGGTGCAGCAAGGAAGAAATTCAGGAGAGAGTGCACGCGGCGGCAAAAACGGTGGGCTTGAAAGAAAGCCTTTTGAATAAATCGCCTTTTGCGCTGTCGGGCGGACAAAAGAGAAGAGTTGCCATTGCGGGCGTTCTTGCCATGAATCCGAAAGTGTTGGTTTTGGACGAGCCTGCCGCGGGACTTGACCCGTTCGGGCGGGAAAAGATTTTGTATGAAGTGGAAAAAATCCGCGCCGAGCGCGGAATCAGCGTGGTTTTGGTTTCGCACAGTATGGAGGACGTGGCGCAGCATGCAAGCCGCATTGCAGTTATGCATGGCGGTGAGGTGAAAATGTGCGGCACACCGGCAGAAATTTTTTCGCACCAAAAAGAATTGGAGGACATGCGGTTAGACATTCCGCAGATTACCAAAATTTTAAATGAAATGCGCCGCCGCGGCGTGCCTGTTCCTGCCAATATTTTCAATGTGAAAGAAGCGGCAGACTGGATTTTGAAAAACGCTTAAATTCCCGAAAGGATAAAATTATGCTAAAAGACATAACACTTGGACAGTATTATCCCGCAGATTCACTTGTGCACAGGGCGGATCCGCGCACAAAAATATTGATAACCGCCGTGTTTTTAATTGCCGTTTTTTTGGTGAAAACCTGGATTGGCTTTTTGCCGGTTGTTTTGTTCACGATTTTTATCGTCGGCATTTCACACGTTCCGTTTATCTCGGTTTTAAAGGGATTAAAAGCCATTGCGTTTTTAATTGCCATAACGGGCTGTTTTAACATTTTTTTAACCGACGGCACGGTTTGGTTTAAATTAGGGCCGTTGACTGCAACCTATGAGGGTTTAAATCTTGCAGGGTTTATGCTGGTTCGCATTTGCCTTTTGATTGTCATTACATCCATACTTACGCTTACCACAACGCCGATTATGTTAACCGACGGCATTGAAACGTTGTTAAAACCTTTAAAAAAGGTGAAAGTTCCGGTGCATGAGTTTGCCATGATGATGACCATTGCGCTGCGCTTTATTCCGACCATTATGGAGGAAACGGACAAAATTATGAAAGCACAAAGTGCGCGCGGGGCGGACTTTGAAAGCGGCAACTTGATACAGCGAGCAAAAGCCATGATTCCGATTTTGGTTCCGCTTTTCATCAGTGCGTTCCGCCGTGCGGACGAGCTGGCAATTGCCATGGAGTGCCGCTGCTATCACGGCGACCAAAACCGTACGAAGCTAAAACAGCTGCATTTTGGCGGAATTGACGCACTGGCGGGCGTTGTGACCATTGTTGTGCTTGTGTTTCAGTTTATCATCGAAGGGATGGCGCTATGAGAAATATTGGCATATATTTGCGGTTTGACGGCACAAATTATGCAGGCTGGCAGCGCCAAAAAAAGGTGATGACCGTGCAGCAGGCGGTGGAAGAGGCAATTGAAGAAGTAACCGGCGCCTTTTCGTTTGTGGAAGGGTGCGGCAGAACCGATGCG
>CAKSHV010000355.1 GCA_934457515.1 uncultured Clostridia bacterium | reverse complement strand
CATGCAACGTTTACATTCGGCGTGGAGGGCGTGAGCCGCAGCCTGCTTGCTCAGCTGACGCGCCACCGTATTGCAAGCTATACCGTAAAATCCCAGCGCTATGTAACCGAGGGGCAGTTTGAATACGTCATTCCGCCCGAAATTGAGAGTCTGCCCGAGGCAAAGGCACTGTTCTTAAAGACCATGGAGCAAGAACAAAAAGCATACGACGATTTAACCGAAATGCTTTATAATAAACATTATAAAACCTTTTCGAAAGCGGGACTGCAAGAGGCAGACGCAAAGAAAAAGGCAGAAAAAAAGGCAATTGAGGACGCGAGATACGTTCTTCCGAATGCTTGTGCGACCACCCTTATGATGACCTTTAACGCACGCAGCTTATTTAACTTTTTTGAGCACCGATGCTGCGAGCGTGCGCAGTGGGAAATTAGGGAACTTGCGGACAAAATGCTTGCACTTGTTAAAGAGGTTGCGCCCGTTTTGTTTGAAAAAAGCGGTCCGCCGTGCCTTACAAAGCCGTGCCCTGAGGGGAAAATGTCCTGCGGAAAGCAGAGCGAAAAACGTGAGCAGTATTTACACCAAAATAAGGACTGAGAAAGAAATGGGAAAACTGATTGTTATCGAGGGCTTAGACGCAAGCGGCAAGCAGACGCAAACCGAACTTTTGTGCAAAACCCTTGAAGATAAAGGAAAAGAAATTAAAAAAATATCCTTTCCGTGTTACGATTCGCCGTCGTCCGCTTTGGTAAAAATGTACCTTGGCGGCGCATTCGGCACACATGCGGATGATGTGAACGCTTTTGCTGCGTCCTCTTTTTACGCGGTTGACCGCTATGCCTCTTATAAATCCGATTGGGGCAAGTTTTATGAAGACGGCGGCATTGTAATTGCCGACCGATACACGACCTCGAATATGATTCATCAGGGCGGAAAAATTGCGGACGAAAAAGAGAGAAATGACTATTTAAAATGGCTTTATGACTATGAATTTTCTTATCTCGGTCTGCCCAAGCCTGATCTTGTGATTTTTCTTGAAATGCCGCCCGAATTTTCGGAAAAACTGATGCGCGGCAGAGAAAACAAAATCACGGGCGGGGCGGAAAAAGATATTCACGAAAAAGACAAAAATCATCTCAAGAAAAGCTATGAAAGCGCGCTGTATGCGGCGCAGAAATTCAGCTGGACGAGGGTGTACTGCATAAAAAACAACGCACTTCGCACCATAGAGGATATTCATGCGGAAATTCTTTCGCTTGCGGAAAAAGAAATTGCAAAATAGAGAAATGAGGACTGAAATATGATTTACGCACTTTTGGCAAACGGATTTGAAGAGGTGGAGGCGCTGACGGTGGTTGACATTCTGCGCCGTGCCGAGATTGACGTTCAAACCGTTTCGATATATGACAGTAAAACCGTTACGGGCGGGCACGGCATTTTAGTTACAGCGGACATTACCCTTTCCGAAATGAAAGAGGGTGACATGGTGTTTCTGCCCGGCGGCATGCCCGGCGTTACCAATTTAGAAGCAGACAAAACCGTCATTCAGATTTTAAAAGACTATGAAAAAAGCGGAAAATATATCGCATATTTTCAGGCATTTACAAACACATATGCTCCTATTGACGAGCTCAGGAAAAAATATTACGAGGCTC
>CAKSHV010000354.1 GCA_934457515.1 uncultured Clostridia bacterium | reverse complement strand
GTTGCTTCCGGCGGCGGCACAGGCAGAACGCTTCACCCCGACAATATGGCAGCAGGCCCCGCTTCTTACGGCTTGACAGACTCTATGGGCCGTATGCACGGCGATGCGCAGTTCGCAGGTTCGTCCTCCGTTCCGGCACACGTAGAAATGATGGGCTTAATCGGCATGGGCAACAACCCGATGGTTGGCGCAACCGTTGCGTGCGCAGTTGCCGTTCAGGAAGGCATGAGCAAATAAGTTTCAGCCTTTTGACCTTGCATTTCTATAAATACGAATTCGTTTAAAATTAAACACATCATTTCGGCTTTTCCGTTATGATGTGTTTAATTTTTAGGAGGAATTTTAGGTGAAAAGGCTGAAATTGGACGATAAAACATGGCTGACTTTTGAGGAAGGCAGGACGAAGAAAAAACGTGAGAACAAGTTATGAGCGAAATGCATATAGGAGTGGAACAAAGTAGAGAAATGTATGTAATTCATACATTATTCCTGCACCACTCCTATATTTATATTCCTACACCGATTTACAGTCTGATTTTTAGGCAAAGACGGGTGATATAGTTAAGATATTGACAAATGTCTGCAATTATGTTAATATATACACAAACCTATAAAGAGTACGCGAGAGACAGACTCGTTGACCGTACACCAACCTGCCATGCGGCAAGGTGGTAATGTCTGACCGATAGGAAAAGCTTAAAAGATGGTAAATCCTATCGGAAACGATAGGATTTTTTGCGTTCTCTGATGGGTAAATAAAAGAACGGAGGACTTTAATATGTTAAAAAACAGGACAATTTCGGCGTTAAGGAAAACTTTGAAAGGACGGATTTATATTTATTGCGCCAATGAAAAAATCGGCAGGCAATTTCTGTGCGATGCGGAAAAAGAGGGGTACAGATTCGGGAAAACAAAACCGACCGACAGCAAATGGTCAAATATTATAGCAGTTGAAACAAACAAGCAGTTAAGTTATGTCGGATTTTGCGGTCATGCGGCTTTTCAGTGCAACGGCGGCAGCAATTCCGAGGGAAGTTTTCATAGGATTGACTACGGTAAATTTGTAAACGATGCTGTTGATTACTTTTTCAGAAGCAGCAGCTGTGTATACACAATTCGATTTAAAAGCCGTCTTTTTAGGGACGTATCCATAATAGGGGATAAATGCAAAGCGGCATTTGACTATATCGATAGGTATATTTTGCTATGCAAATCCAAGCCGCAGGAAATTGCACTTTATAAAAATGCGACAAATCTGTATGATGTGGTCATAACGGATTATAAATATTTTTAAATTCGAATTTGTTTCCACACCTCAATCAGGCGGGGGAGGGTATAGGCAGCGTTTGCGGGCGAGGTGGAGGGCAGGCAGATGGCGGGAACGGCTGTTTTGGGGAGCGTGTAGCGATTATAATATTTTTCCGCTGTTTTTCCGTTCACAAATATCTTTTTTATGTTTGCGGCGGAGAGAATGGGGGTTAAATCGTTTGGGGTTACGTTTCGGATGGTGCTGTCCGCGCTGCCCGAAATTTCGCAGCTTGCAATCACATCCCACAGCGCAACGTTATTTTCCAAAAGAAACGCTTTTTTTTCGTCAATGGTTTTAGGTGTTTCCGCCTCAAAAACGGCGGACAAAACTTTCCAGAACCGAT
>CAKSHV010000353.1 GCA_934457515.1 uncultured Clostridia bacterium | reverse complement strand
GTATACCCCCATTTGTTTGGAATGTCAAGCCGCATTTTTGTTGGTTTGTCTGAAAAAAATCGACGATTTTCGATGCTTTTTGTCACGATTATACATATTTTTTACATAGCGATTCAAAAATTTAAGTTTGTTGCACAAAAAATTCACTCTTTTTTATGGAATACTCTTGAATTAGAAGCCTGAGAGTGGTATACTTTTAACAAAGAAGAATTCCCTGAATGTCCCCTCGCGAAAGGAAAAGAATCATGACGGCAAAAAAGACCGACAATATGGCAGTATACTTATTCCACCAAGGTACAAATTTTCACGCATACGACTATCTCGGCGTGCATAAAACGGACAACGGCTATGTTTTCCGTGTCTGGGCGCCGCACGCAAAGGAAATGTTCGTGACCGGCGATTTTAACGGCTGGACGGACAGCTGTCCCATGACGCGTATCAGCAGTGAAGGCGTGTGGGAGGCGACGTTGGAGGGAAATGACTTTGGCGCGGATTCCAAATATAAATTTCTTGTAAGAAGCGAATCCGGCGATGTGTACAAAGCCGATCCGTATGCTTTTTATGCAGAAAAAGCACCGGCTACCGCGTCGGTGTATTATGATATTTCGGGCTTTTCGTGGTCTGACGAAAAGTGGATGAACGCGCGTAAAAAGAAAATGACCGAACCGAAATACGAAACGCCGCTCAATATCTACGAACTGCATGTAGGGTCGTGGAAACGTCATGCCGACGGCACGCAGCTTTCTTATAGAGAACTTGCGCATGAATTGGCGCCGTATGTCAAGCAGATGGGATATACGCATGTTGAGCTTATGCCGATTGCCGAATATCCGTTTGAGGGCTCTTGGGGCTATCAGGTCTGCGGCTATTATGCGCCGACCTCGCGTTTCGGTGATCCGCACGATTTTATGTATTTTGTCGATTATATGCATAAAAGCGGTATCGGCGTTTTGTTAGACTGGGTTCCGGCACACTTCCCGAAGGACGAGCATGGTTTATATGAATTTGACGGAGGACCGTTATACGAATACCAAGGCAAGGACCGTATGGAAAACCGTGGCTGGGGCACACGCTGTTTTGATGTCGGCCGCAACGAAGTGGAGAGCTTTCTCATTTCCAATGCCATGTTCTGGCTGCGCGAATACCACGTCGACGGACTTCGTGTTGACGCGGTTGCGTCCATGCTGTATCTCGATTACGACAAAGAGCCGGGCGAATGGTTCCCGAACGCGTATGGCGGCAAGGAATGTCTGGAAGCCGTTGCCTTTTTCCGTAAGCTTGGCGATGTGATCCGCTCGGAATTCCCCGATTCGCTCTTTATCGCCGAAGAATCCACTTCTTGGGCAAAAGTTTCTAAACCGGCAAGCGAGGACGGACTGGGTTTCAACTTCAAATGGAATATGGGTTGGATGAATGATTCGTTAGATTATTTCTCCACCGACCCGCTTTTCCGCAAATATAAACATGATAAACTGACGTTTTCCATGATGTATGCTTTTTCGGAAAACTATATCTTGCCGATTTCGCATGATGAAGTGGTTCACGGCAAAAAATCGCTTCTTGACCGAATGCCCGGCGAGTATGAGCAGAAATTTGCCGGACTGCGCGCGTTTCTTGCCTATATGATGACGCATCCGGGAAAAAAACTACTGTTTATGGG
>CAKSHV010000352.1 GCA_934457515.1 uncultured Clostridia bacterium | reverse complement strand
AACCACATAGTCTTTATCTCGTTGCATAATGCCGTAGGCACGCATTGCCTGGTTAATGTGGTGCGAAACGGTCATATTCTCGGGGTCTGAAAGATTGTCAACACCAAAGGCGCGCTCTGCTTTCGCAATGCCGCGCGGTGTTAAGTTCACGCTTCTTGCCTTTTCGTCTACAATATAGTCCACGTTCGAATCATCATCAAATGTTTTCTTGTCCTCTTCTTTAATTTTCTTAAACGTGAGCTTGGAAACAAAGGCATCCGCCTGCTCATAAAGGTTGGTGGACTTGTCGCCGATTCCCGAAATGATAAGCGGCGTTCTTGCCTCATCGATTAAAATACTGTCCACTTCGTCGACGATTGCAAAATTGTGTCCGCGCTGCACGCGTTCCGAGCCCGAAATCACCATGTTATCACGAAGATAGTCAAATCCAAGCTCATTATTTGTTCCGTAAGTAATGTCTGCCGCATATGCCTCTTTGCGCTCGGCGGAGTTCAAATCATGAATCACCAAGCCAACCGAAACGCCGAGAAAACGATACACTTTGCCCATCCATTCACTGTCACGCTTTGCCAGATAGTCGTTTACCGTAACAATGTGCACACCCTTGCCAGTCAGCGCGTTTAAATATGCCGGAAGCGTTGCCACAAGCGTTTTACCTTCGCCGGTTTTCATTTCAGCAATTCTGCCCTGATGAAGAACAATACCGCCGATAATCTGAACGGGAAAATGCTTCATACCAAGCACACGGCTTGCCGCCTCACGCATGGTTGCAAACGCCTCGGGCAATATGTCGTCAAGCGTTTCGCCGTTTGCCAGGCGCTCTTTAAACCATGGTGTTTTAGCTTTCAATTCTTCGTCTGATAATTTCTGATATTCCTCGTCATAAGAAAGGGTTTTGTTTAAAAGCGGCTTCAGCCGTTTTACTTCCTTTTGACTGTAGTTTCCGAAAACTTTTTCTAGAATACTCATTTGTAATCACCTCAATATTTTTTATCATATTTATAAAAATCGATTTTTCTGTACACTATACTTGTTTAGTATAACATAAATATGTGAAAATATAAAGCGTTTTTTGTAAATTTTTATGAAAATTTAATATAAAAAAAACGCCATGCAATGCGCATGGCGTTTTTATTGTTAAGATAATTAGATTTCGGGGATTTCGATTTCGATTTCTTTGCCCAAATCTGCCGACTTTTTGATGCCGGAGAGAATTGCCTGATTGTAGATAATCTGGCTTGCCGGAACCGGTGCTGTGCCGCCGTTCTTGATTGCGTCGAGGAACGAACGGATTTTAACTTCAAAGCACTGAACGTTGCTTTCTTTCATCGGGATTTCGGTTTCAACCTGCTCGCCGCCAACTTCGGTGTAAACCGTAAGCGGGCCGCCGATAGAACCGTTCCAGCACTCGGTGGAAGGAATACGCAAACCGCCCTTTGTGCCGAGAATTAAAGCGTCGCCGCAAGTATCGATGTTCATTGCCCAAGCAATTCTGAAGTCTAACATAATGTCGCCTTCCAAACGAACAAAACCTGCCGCAAAATCGTCAACACCGAATTTCTTGTAATATTCGGGGTGACCGCTGTGTTTATAACCGATGTAGTTCGGGTCTTTGCCGAAGAAATCGGAGGTGTAACCCGTAACGGTCAGCGGCTTCGGAT
>CAKSHV010000351.1 GCA_934457515.1 uncultured Clostridia bacterium | reverse complement strand
AGCTGTTTCGTCCCTCCGGGCAGATGTCCGCCCAGCCAGTAATGGACATTGGGCGCAATACTCATGGGCTTGTTGGAATCCACCTCATAAAAATCAAGCTCAATCGAGGTGTTGTATTTCGGTGCGGTTACACCGTCGCCCGGAACACCCGCCGTCCAGAACGAAGAATGAAGCCCTCCGGTTGCGCCGAAAAGCTTAGAGCGCACCTCATAATAGCCGTAACCCAATCCGAAATTGGTGATAACGCCGCCGCCGTGATAGCCGTCCGCCTTTTTCTCAAAGCGAATAATCAGGTCGCCGTCTTTAACAGAAACCATAGCAGGGTCGTTAAAACCGCCGCGGGTTTTGTAGCCTTCGTTGCGGTAGTGCCATACATCCTCATTTAATTTCGTGCCGTCAAACTCATCTGCGAACATCAGTTCATAGCCCTCGCGCGGCGGCTCTGCCGATGCGGAGATAAAAAGCATCGGAATTGCAAGCGCAACAGCTAAAAGCAATTTTTTCATATTTTTTCACTCTTTTCCCTTTTTCTTACAGTATAACATACAAAACCTCCTTTGTAAAGAATAAATTTTCCGTTTTATTATTCCGCGTCTTTGAACACGCGCTTAAAAAAGGCTTCACGATTGGCATTTCCCGCACGGTTAAAGCGTTTCAGTTCTTTCAAATCGTTATCCGGCGTTAAATAGTTTACGCCCTCCTCACACCCGAGAGTAACCTTAAATCCCATTTTCTCCACAATGGCACGGCTGTCTTTGCTGACCGCGCCGAACGGGTATGTAAACGCCTGCGCCGTTGTTCCGACACCGTTTTGAATCTTTTCCTGCATTTTAGTTAAATCGTTTAGCAATACTTCGTTATAATGCGCCGTGTCTTCCCCTTTTTTCTTCAAAATTCCGCGACGTTCTGACCAGTCGTGCATGTCATAAGAATGATTTTCGATTTCCATTACACCGCTCTCCTGCATTTCGCGCAGCATCTTCCATGTTGCGTGCGAATAGTTGTTATTCATCACTTCCCCCTCTTTGGAATATTCGTCCGCATATTTACCCACAACCGAAAGCACACCTTTCATATTATACTGCCTTAAAAGCGGAAAAACATAGCTGTAGTTGTTGTAATAGCCGTCGTCAAACGTCAGCATAATGGGCTTTTCGGGCAAAGCAATTTTATTTTCCTTATATGCAATCAAATCACTTACCGTAACGGTCTGGTACCCTTTTGACCGAATCAGTTTTAAATCCGCCTCGAAATCGGCAGGGGTGATGACATATTTGCTCTCGCGGTTTTTGTTGTCCAAAACGCTGTGATACATTAAAATCGGAAGCGGCGTGCCCGTATCGCCCGAAACGATCGCCGTCTGCTTGGCAAAGTGCGGCGCAAAGCCGTTTAAAGCACATGCAATGCCGCAGATAAACAGAATGAAAAACACATGCCGCCGCGTTTTAGGGCACAGATACCCTGTAATACTCCTTTGCCTCTTTATCATATTTCACCTCGCTCCTGCTTTGATTTAACAGCTCGATTATGGCATACACATCAATCCAGATTTCCGAAACCGCGTCTTTTTGCGACTCGTCAAAAATAAGCTGCATGCCGAAATGCAAATGGGGAATTGAAATATTGTTTGCGTCGGGCTTTGTGCTGTAGCCCGTCTGCCCCAAAT
>CAKSHV010000350.1 GCA_934457515.1 uncultured Clostridia bacterium | reverse complement strand
GAAAAACGCAACAGATAAAAAGAAAGAGGTTTCCTATTATGTAGGTGGACAATCCTGCATTTATTTCACTTATTATGCGGACGGCAACTATGGCGGCGGCATTAAATGTAAAGAAGAATTCCATCTTGTCGGCGGAGACTTAATGATGCATAAAATTCTTTCAACCACGCTGCAGCCAAATGAAACAAAAGAGATTGTTGTAGAAATTGCGCTTCCGAATGTTGGAACCGGTGGAATATTTAATACTTTGTATGCAGAATAAAGGAGTAAATGAAATGAAAAAAATAATAAGTTTGGTTATAATGTTTTGTATTATATCCGGACTTGCAGCGCAAGCTGCAAGCCCGGAAGTGATAGATATAAGCAAGTATAGCGTTTTAAATCCCGCTATAGAAGTGTACGATGCTCCCGAAATAGTAAGCAATGATAAAAGCTCATTCGGCGGATTTTGGGACGGCAGAAATTTTGTTAAAATGGCAAATCAAAGTGTAGGAAATGACTTGATTTTAAACATCTCTCCCGATGGGTTAAATGTCACAAAATCTGTAACAATACCGGGTTTAAGTCGTGGTGTAGACAGAACTGCAAAAGCGGGAAACAATATTGTTCTGTTTAAAGCCAGCACATATATGGATATATATCCGTTTGTTGCAGGACATCGCTATGGCGACTTTGGAAATTCACCCATGGTTATTTTAGATGAGAATTATGATGAAATCGGTAGAAAAACCTTTGCCGGGTATTGCTATTATGAATGTACAATCGGCAGTCGGCTATATTTTCGAAAAGAAGACTATTCACAGATAGCATATGGGGAATATAGCGATGAAAAAGTTATTTTCAATTACTATTATACGGATAACGGCTTAGATTGGGTTGAAATTTCAAAAGAAGAAATGGACAAAGCCAAGGAAGAAGCCAGCACCATGCAAAACAACATTTCTCCCTATAATTTTTCTTATGAAAGGATTCCGGGCAAAAATCCGATAAATAAGTATTATTTGCAGTCCAAAAGCAACGGCAAAAAATATGAAATTGCATATGAATATCCGGCTGCCCCTTATTCAGCTCGGTATTATGAGTCAAAATATGGAATTGTGGAATATTATATGGGGTTCGGAGATCCGGGAACAAAAGATGAAAAAGGAAGAACTTGGGGAGAAGGAGAGCAATGGGTTAATCTGTTTTCTTTGGACGGACTGAATGGCGTTTTTATACCTGATTCTGTTTATACGAATTATGTTGAAAGATGGTGTACAGATGAATATATGTATATTCGGTTTTTGAAACAGTTGTATAAAATACCGATAAGGCTCTTAAAGTCGGATGTTACGATTGCTTTAGACGATAAAATTTTAGCATTTGAAAAGCCGCCTGTGGTGGAGGACGGCAGAACGCTTGTTCCCATGCGGTTTTTATTCGAGTGTCTGGGCGACAAAGTAACGTGGGACGAAGAAACCCGGTCGGTTACGGCAGAGAACAAAAACAGTGCAGTAACCTTTAGTTTGGACAGTCTTACGGCAGATGTAAACGGCACAGAGCAGACGATGGACGTTCCCGCAAAGCTGATAGGCGATAAAACCTATGTGCCCTTGCGCTTCCTTTCCGAAAATTTGGGCTACACCGTAACTTGGGACGAAGCGTCAAACACAGCCATCGTTGAAACTAAG
>CAKSHV010000349.1 GCA_934457515.1 uncultured Clostridia bacterium | reverse complement strand
GCGCCGCACAGCAGGTTCCCTTCGGTATGCTGACGGTAGTTTTCCATAATATCCACTTCAACACCGCACTGCGACGGATCCGGATGTGTGCCGATTCCCGGTGCCTGCAACCAGAATGCGGCATGCCAGCCGGGATTTTTCGGTAGTTTACAACATATTTCGTAAAAGCCGTAGCGGTGCATGAACTTTGGCTTTTGTTTTTCTCCAAACGGCCAAAATGTTTCGGTGTCGCGCGGAGCGTCAAAAGTAAGGGAGCCTGTTTGCAGATGTGCGGACTTGAATATATCGCCTTCTTTGATTAAGTTAATTTTTAAGGTTCCGTTTGAAACAACAATGCCTTCTTTTGTGAAAGTTGGGGAATGCTTACCCCAAAAATCGGTGCGGAACCCCCATTTGGTTTCATCAAGCGTGTCTCCGTTGAATTCATCATTCCACACAAGCTTATAGACGTGTTCTTCCGGCAGATAGCTTACCGCTTCTCCCGAAACAGGGCACATTTCTTTCATTATTATGCATCTCCTTTGCTTTTTTCTTTCATTATATAAAATGCTTTATGAAAAATCAATAGAAAAAATTATTATTATTATCAAAAAATTATGCAAACTTTACGGTATAATACAGCAATAATTTGAAATTTTAAACAAAAATGGAATTTTGTGACAGAAAAAAACAAAAAATAAATAAAAAGAGTTGACAAAACAAAAAATGTGGTGTAAAATAAGCGTAAGTTAAAGATGAAGGGATTCTTAGAAAAAAATGATTGGAGGGTCTAACATGAAAGTAGCAGACAATGCAATTGATAACATGCAGGACAAGGTTCGTGATGTTCGGGCGCTGTTCCACATTACCGTGACTTCTTTTGCGGACATGATGGGCGTTACACGCCAGACCATTTATAACATTGAAAATTACAAAACAAAATTAACCAAAACGCAGTATCTTGCGATTTGTGCACTGATCAGCAAGCTGCTTGAGGAGTATCCGGAGCGCAAAAGAGAAATGGATGCGCTGTGGGAACGCGGGTATGACAGACCTCTTAAGAAAGACATTATAAACGTTAAATTTTTGAAGTAATCTGCGAAAATCAAACGTTTGAACAACTTTAAAGCCGGGCTTGTACATTTGTGCAGGTCCGGTTATTTTACATGTCAAAAATGTGGCACCGTTGCCAAAAACGGAATACAAATCCGACAAAAAACGACAAGTTTTTTATGATAAAATTGCGGCGCAGAGTGTGTGTTTTTATATATTTTTTCCATTTTGGATATATTATGCAGAGAACATGTGTAATTTTGCAAAAGCTGCAAAAAATATAAAAGTATTATTAAAATTAAGAAGATGTTTTGTTTGTGTTAATTTAATTAGGAAAACGCCTTTGGACAGGTCAATTTTTCAAAAAACTATTGAAATTTTATAAAACTTGTGATAAAATAATAGCAATGTTATTTTATTCCAAACTGTATGGAGGGTTTGAACATGAAAAAAATTATGGCAGTGCTCGCAGCGCTGGCGATTTGCATGGGTTGTCTTGCAGGCTGCGGCGGCAACGGAGCGAAAAAGTACATTATTGCAACGGACACATCTTTCCCGCCCTTTGACATCGCGGACGAAAACGGCGGCGACAATATGACGGGTATTGACATGGACATCTTGACAGCGGTTGCAAAAGACC
>CAKSHV010000348.1 GCA_934457515.1 uncultured Clostridia bacterium | reverse complement strand
TGCTTTTGGTTATGATTTACGTTTTGTCCCTTGCGTGGGCAAAGCTGCTTACCAAAAACATTATTAACCCCATTGAGCAAAGCTATTTATCGGACGGAAAAGAAAGCGCGGTATATGAGGAATTGCAGCCGTTTTTAAGCCGCATTTCCAAGCAGGAGGATGAAATTACCCGCCAGATGGACAAGGTTGCGGCGCATAAATTGCGTTTTTCCGCCATTGCGGAGAACATGAACGAGGGCTTGATTATTTTAAACAGCGATGAGAGCATTTCGTCTGCCAATGAAAGCGCGGCAGAGGCGATAGGCATTCCGTGCGCTGAATTGAAAGGGAAAAAACTTTCGGAAATATGTGATAATAAGTGGCTTGTTGCCAATGTACGCAAAGTGGAGCAGGGGAAAAAATCGAACATGACGCTTTCTTTCGGCGAGAAAACCTATCAGGTTTTCCTAAGTCCTGTTTTGGACAAAGAAAACCGCGGTGGCGTGATTTTGCTGATGTTTGACATCAGCGAAAAGGCGCAGGCAGAGCAAATGCGCCGTGAATTTTCGGCAAATGTTTCCCACGAGCTGAAAACACCGCTGACCACCATTCGCGGCTATGCACAGCTGATTAACAGCGGTATTGCCAAAGAAGACGACGTTTTGGGCTTTACGCAGAAAATCGAAAAGGAAAGCGGACGGCTGATTACTTTAATAGAAGATATTATTGAGCTTTCCAATTTGGACGAAGAGCCTGAGGTTTTGGAAAAGCAGAAAGTTTCTTTAAAAACGGTTGCGAAAGACGTTATCGAGCGGCTGCAGATGCGCGCCTCTGCGCGGGGAATCACCATTGCGCTCCACGGCGAAGACAGCACGGTTCTGGGCAATTTGTCGCACATAACCGAGCTTATGTATAACTTAACCGACAATGCAATTAAATATAATAAGGAAAACGGACGGGTGGACATTACGATTCGTCCGAACCAAATTTCGGTTGCGGATACCGGAATCGGAATCCCCGCCATTTACAAGGAACGCATTTTCGAGCGATTTTTCCGCGTGGACAAAAGCCATTCCAAAAAGGTGAACGGCACAGGACTTGGTCTTTCGATTGTAAAGCACATTGTAAAGCAGTGCGGCGCGGAAATTACGGTTGAAAGCAAAGAGGGCGAAGGCTCGTGCTTTACGGTAACGTTCCCGAGCGGGAATTAAATGATTTAGGCAGTATAAATTTGAGAGTTTGTGCAGAAAATACCTGCACAGGCTCTTTTTTATACTTTGTTAAATATATTTAACAATCCTATACAAAAGTTTTATTTTAATTTAATACAAATTGCCTTTTCGGTTTTACAAACGGCTTTTATAATAAGACTTGTAAAAAATAATTAGGAGGAAAAAGAAATGAAACTCAGTAAGAAAGTATTGGCACTGTGTGTTGCGGCAGTAACAGCGTTCAGCTTTACAGCTTGCGGTAATAATAACGGTGCGGAAACAGGGAATAACGACTCGGCGGCATTAAGCGGCACATTGAAAATGGCAGGTTCAACCTCGATGGAAAAACTGGCAAACGCACTTTCCGAAAGCTTTATGGAAAAGAACGGCGGCGTTACGGTTACGGCAGAATTCATCGGTTCGTCTGCAGGTATTGAAGCATTAACAGGCGGTTCGGCAGATATCGGTAACTCCTCGCGTGCATTAAAAGACAGCGAAAAAGC
>CAKSHV010000347.1 GCA_934457515.1 uncultured Clostridia bacterium | reverse complement strand
CTGCGGCACCCGCACCGACAATCGTATGAATCTCATCGATAAACAGGATAACGTTACCCGCAGCCTTAATTTCGTCAACGACCTTTTTCAGTCTTTCCTCAAACTCGCCGCGGTATTTCGCGCCCGCAAGCATAGCCGAGAGGTCAAGGGTGATAACCCGTTTGTCTTTCAGCGTTTCGGGAACCTTGCCCTCACAGATTTTCTGTGCCAGACCCTCGGCGATGGCAGTTTTACCAACGCCCGGCTCACCGATTAAGCACGGATTGTTTTTCGTTCTTCTCGACAGAATCTGAATGACTCTCTGAATTTCCTTGTCACGGCCGATAACCGGGTCGAACTTGCCTTCGGACGCCATTTTGGTTAAATCTCTGCCGAACTCGTCAAGAGTCGGGGTCGATGTATTTCTGTTGCTCGTGCCTGCAAATTTCTCGGTCATTTCTTCAGCTTTATCCTCGCTGCCGAACGCCTTAATCAAATCGTAATAAATCTTTTCCGCATTGCCCGAAAGCTCAGCGATAATCCTTGCCGCAACACTTTCGCCGTCACGCAAAATCGCCATTAAAATATGTTCGGTTCCGATGTAGCTGTGACCGAGCCGTTTTGCTTCCAAAAAGCTAAGCTCCACAATCCGTTTAACTCTCGGCGTTAAACCGCGTACGTTCGATACCGGTGCGTCAATGCCTTTTATTTTACGAATGCATTCGAAAATGTCTTCGCTTTTAATTCCGTTTTCCGCAAGAACACTTTGCGCAACGGAGTTATCCTCGGTCGAAAGACCGTATAAAATATGTTCGGTTCCAACGTACCCATGACCCCACTCGCGTGCCATTTCGTTTGCTGTTTTGATTACATTTTCAGCTTTATCTGTAAATTTGCTTTCAAAAAACGGCATAGAACCAACTCCTTCTGTATTTTTATACATTTCATTTGCATTATTTATACCATATCCCTTTGCCGCACATTCCGAACAAAGATAGATTTCGGAAATTCTGCCGTTTACAACAGATTTATAATGTACGTTAGCGGGATTCTTTCCACAAACCTGACAAATCATACCTCATGCCTCCTTATTAAACTAAACTTACCATCATGTTTTTCATAACCGATGCGCGCAAAGCATCCTGCGCCGGCTGCCCAAGCTGTCTTAAAACACTGCTTGAAACCGCCGCGTGCATCATTTTCGCCTCGCGCTCGGAAATCGCGCCGTAATCCAAAAAATTTCGAATAAACGCAAACGCACTTTGCTGGGATAAAGTTTTCCCCATACTTGCTACTATATGCATAATATAGCTTGCTTTATCCGTGTGAACCCGGCGGATTGTAATGCTGCCGCCGCCTCCTCTGTGGCTTTCCACAATATAACCGTGGTCGTTTGTAAACCTCGAATTTATTACATAGTTAATCTGGGACGGAACACAGTTTAAGCGGCTCGCAAGCTCGTTTCTCTGAAACTTCGCCTCGCCGTTTGTTTCTTCAATCAGCTCCTTTAACACATTTTCTATCAAATCACTGACTTTCATGGTCCACCTCGCTCCTTTACTTCTTATCTCGGCCGTTGTTGTTCTTTGACTTTGACTTTCTTTGACCTTTGATAACTTTATTATAGCACATTTTTCGCAGTCCGCAACTGCCGTATTTCGCCGTTTGAACTGTAAATTACATATTTTTCTCTTATTTTCTCTTTAATGCTAACTT
>CAKSHV010000346.1 GCA_934457515.1 uncultured Clostridia bacterium | reverse complement strand
CGTAACGCCGACCAAATATATATCAGATGCAGGTCTTTAGGACTGTCACACCGTTGCGGCGCATTGCGTGTGGCTTTCGGACGAAGATATGGACATTCTGTCCGAAAAAAAGACGGTTGCGGTGCACAACAGCGTAAGCAACCTAAAGTTGGCAAGCGGTGTGGCAAACGTGCCGAAAATGCTTGAAAAGGGAATTAAAATTGCCCTCGGCACCGACGGCTGCTCGTCGAATAACAATTTAGACATGTTTGAAGAAATAAAGCTTTGTGCCATTTTAAACAAAGGCGTGCGTTACGATCCGACGGCGGTCAGCCCGCGGGACGCGCTTTTGTTTGCCACTAAAAACGGTGCGGCGGCGCAGAGAAGAGAGGACTGCGGTGCGGTTACGTTGGGCAACAAGGCAGACCTTATTGTGTTAGACGCGTCCCATCCGTCTCTGCAGCCCGTGCACAGCGCGGTGAACAATGCGGTGTATGCCGCATGCGGCCGTGATGTTACGCTGACTATGATTGACGGCAAAGTTGTGTATGAAAACGGCGAGTTTAAAACTATTGACATTGAACGCACGATTTTTGAAGTGTGCAAATCCAAAGACAGAATTGCGGGGGAACTTAGCGTATGAGTGAGCAGGCAAAAAAGACCGAAAACACCCTTACGGTTCGCACGTACCCGAAAATCAACTTAACACTTGACGTTTTGGGTGTGCTGCCGAACGGCTACCAAGAGGTGGAAATGATTATGCAGTCGGTTCGTCTGTTTGACGAGGTGACGGTAACGCTTGAGCCCGAGCACGGTGAAATCCGCATTTCGTCCGACAAGTTTTATGTGCCGTGCGACAGCAGAAATACGGCGTATAAAGCCGCGCAGTTTTTCTTCGAGGCGTTTCCGCAAAAAAAGTGCGGCGTTCATATCTATATTAAAAAGAACATTCCGGTTGCTGCCGGCATTGCGGGCGGCAGCTGCAATGCGGCGGGCGTTTTAAAGGCACTGAATCGCTTAACGGGCGTGCATGCGGGAAAACGGCGCTTAATGGAAATCGGCGCAAAGGTCGGCGCGGACGTGCCCTACTGCATATTGGGCGGCACGGCGGTTGCGCGCGGAATCGGGTGTGATTTAACGAGAATTTCTCCTGCACCGCAAATGATTCTTTGTATGGCAAAGCCGAATTTCAGCGTGAGCACCGCGGCGGTTTATAAAGAAATCGATGCGGCAGAAGTCCTTTCTCACCCCGACACAAGCGGCATGATTGCGGCAATTGAAAAGGGAAGCATAGAAGAAATTGCAGGTAAACTTTCCAACGTTTTAGAGGCGGTTACGATTAAAAATCACCCCGCCGTGCAGAAAGTAAAAGACAAAATGACCGAGTGCGGCGCGCTCGGCTGCGTTATGAGCGGCAGCGGTCCGACGGTGTTCGGCATTTTTCCGAATTATAAAAGCGCGTATAAAGCGCGCGCAGAACTTCGGAAATTTGTTAAATTTGCAGAAGTCACAAAAACAAAAAATTGATACATACCCCGCATTTTTAGGTATAAAACAAAAAATGCGGGGCATTCTTTTTATATAAATCCGATGGAGGGATGAAAAATGAAAAGAATGATTGCGTGCTGTATTGCGCTATGCTTTATTTTAATTTGTTTTTCTGCCGAACAGGCGCAAAGCAGAATTGCCGATTCGGTTATCCGCCTGCATATTATTGCAA
>CAKSHV010000345.1 GCA_934457515.1 uncultured Clostridia bacterium | reverse complement strand
AACCGTGTCAATCTGCATCGTAACGTTATCCTTTGTAATAACCGCCTGCGGCTCAAAGTCAACAACCTGCTCTTTTAAAGATACTTTAGGCGAAAGGCGTTCGATGAAAGGCACTTTAAAATGAAGCCCAACCTCCCAGGTTGCGTGATATGCGCCCAAGCGCTCTAAAACATAAGCGTGTGCCTGCGGCACGATTTTAATGTTTGCAACAACAACGATTAAAGCCAAAATGAGCAATACAATAATGAAAATCATGGTTTACTCCTCCTTATTTTTCGGTTTGACAAGAACGTGAACGCCTTCAATGCCCGTAATGCGCACAACCGTCCCTTTCGGAATTATTGTGTCCTTACATTTGGCAGACCATTCCTGTCCGAACACTTTTACGGCACCTTTTCCATCTAAAGTGTTAATTTCCTCGGTTACAATGCAGGTTGTGCCGATTAAACGGTCTGCATTGGTGCTTGTTTTTTTGTCGTTTAAATACTTTTTAACCAGCGGACGCGTTGCGGCAAGAAGCACTGCGGAAACGACAATAAAAATAATAATTTGCCAGAATACCGACGCGCCGAGCACGCTTGCAATCAGCGAAACGAGTGCGCCGAGTGTGAACCAAACAGTGACCAGTCCCGCCGTTGCCGCCTCGATGACGCCGGTTACAATCATGACGATAAGCCAGAATGTGCTGTTAATCATCAGGCCGTTCATATTCATTCCTCCTTTCGTTTGAGTTTAGTATATCATTGATTGTCGAAAAAAGCAACATATTTTAAAGAAATTGCATATCGGCGTGCCTTTTGTGCTTTTTGCGGAGAAAACTGCCGGAAATGAAGAACGAAATAGGGCATAAATACCAAAAGTCTACACGGTTTTCGGTCGTTTTGAGATATACTTTCGGTAATGCTGATATTTTAAAGAGAGGCTTGATGAATATGACCGAAATTTTATACAAAATCAGGCGGGAGGTTAAAAAGATAACCTATCCGGACGTAATCATTCTGCTGTGCGCCGTTCTTTCGGGCGCCGGAGGGCTTGCGGGCGGTTTTTCGCCGTTCGGCGCTTCGTGCATTACCGCACTTTTTATGTGTTCTTTTTCGCCCTATGCCGCACTGTTTGTTATTTTGGGCAAGTTGCTTTCCGGCATTGACGCTGAGTGCCTAAAATACATTACGGCATACCTTTTCATCACCGGCGTTTCGGCAAAACAATGGTTTTTTGCAAGTGATAGGCGCGGTATTTTGGTGTGCGCGGTGTGCGTTTTGCTGTCCGATACAGTATATGGTGCGTTTGCGGGATTTAGTTTTTATTTTGTGTGTACAAGCCTTTTGGAGGTGCTGCTTTGTGCCCTTTTGGTTATGCCGTACAAAACGGTTTTTTCGTATTTTACCTGCAGAAAAATCCGCCGAACGGTAACCAAAAAAGAGCTTGCCGCGCTGTCGGTCGTGCTGTGCGGCTGCCTGTCGGGGCTTTCGGGCGTGGTTTTGCCGTTCGACATAACGGTAACCGGCATTGTTTCCACCTTTATTCTCTTCTTTTCTGCCTATGCCTTTTCGCTTGGTACCTGCGGCGTTTTGGGCACGGCGCTGGGCGTGTTTGCAAGCCTTGCCAATCCGAACATGATTTATTCGGTCGGCTCGTACTCGGTTGCCGCTATTGTGTGCAGCCTGTGCAAGCGCTACGGAAAAGGCGGCATTATAACGGGCTTTAT
>CAKSHV010000344.1 GCA_934457515.1 uncultured Clostridia bacterium | reverse complement strand
GGGGGACAGTCCCGTTTCTTTTTTAAATAGTTTGCTGAAATACAGTGGGTCTTCAAAATACAGAATTTGAGCAATGTCCCTAATCGGCATGTTTGTTTCGCGCAGCAAAAATTTGCTTTTTTCGATTTTTAAATGCACAAAATAGGTGTGAGGCGGTGTGCCGTATTCTGCCTTGAACATACGAATAAAATGATATTTACTCATGCCGCAAAAAGCGGCATAGTCCCGATTGTTTTCTCCGTTTTCTATTTCTTCCGCCATTTTGCGGACAATATGGGACATGTGCATTTGCTTGTCAGGTTCCCTTTTAAAGCAGGATAACGCGCAAAGAGCGGTTCCCGTCAGCCGAAGGAAATGATTTTCGGTTGCGGCAATGCGCACCATTTGTTTAATATAGCTTACAAAATCTTCTTTTGTACCGACTGTTTGCATGCCGCTTTTTATGCCGAGTTCGCTTAGTATATTTTCCGTGTATGTGCCCGAAAAATGAATCCAGTAATATGAGACACCATTCTCTTTTTTAGCGGTGTAAAGCTGTGGCTCGCCCGGCTTGTACAGCCAAAGGCTGCCTGCCGGCACATCAGTTTTCATTCTGTTGTCCGAAAAATGCAGTTTTTGCTGTGCGGTTTCGGGAAATTCGGAACTTGACATACACTGCAGGGAAAGCAATCGGTATGCGTTTGAAGAGTGCAGACGGCGAAATGACGTGTATATTTATAAGTGCCGCGCAGGGTTAACCGAGACGGCAATGTCTCTAAAAGACGGCTTGCACATCATCGGTTATGTGGTTTTCGGACAGATTACGGATATTAAAGACAAATCCGAGCTGAACGAATTTACGGAAAAAATCAATGAGAAATATAACTTAAACTGCACGGCGAGCGGAATTCGGTACAGAAACAAAAAGGAAATCGCAGCGGCGGCAAGTTTGTTTGAAATTTGCACTAAAACTATATTTTGCTGAAAGAAATGGTTGCCGTGCAGAACACTTTTGTGGCCGAAAAAGCAAAGGAATATATTGAAACGCACCTGTCCGAAGTCATTCGGATTCAGGACATTTGCGCAAGCGCAAATATCAGCCACACGCAGTTTTATGAATCCTTTTCGCGTGACACCGGGACGGGCATTTCGGCATACATCAGAAAGCGACGGTTAGAGCGGGCAAGAGAACTTTTGCAAAACACCGGTATATCGGTTTCGGAAACGGCGGACATCGTCGGTTTTGCGGACTATAACTATTTCAGCCGCGTGTATAAAAAAGAATTCGGCATATCGCCGCACAAAACAAGAAAAGAAAAAATAAAACCCAGCAGGCACGAAAGTACTTGCCGAGTTTTGTTGTTTGGCAGAAATCAAAAAAGCACACTTAAAGTGTGCTTTTTCTGGAGCTGGTAATGGGACTCGAACCCGCGGCCTGCTCATTACGAATGAGCTGCTCTACCAACTGAGCTATACCAGCAAACGAAAAAGGCTATTCCTTTAAAAGAGTAACCTTTTTTAATTCTGTTATAAATGCAAGATTAAACTGCGCGGTTCACTTTTCCGGAACGCAGACATCTTGTGCAAGCGTGAATCGTTTTCGGTGTGCCGTTAACGATTGCTTTAACCTTTCTAACATTAGGCTTCCATGTTCTGTTTGTTCTTCTGTGGGAGTGGGACACAGCTATACCGAACACAACACCTTTGCCGCAAATATCGCACTTTGCCATGTATGATACACCTC
>CAKSHV010000343.1 GCA_934457515.1 uncultured Clostridia bacterium | reverse complement strand
ATATAATGTCGCGCGTGAGCACTTCGGGCAGGTCGTGAAACAGTCCGCCGAAAAAGTTGTTGGCACGCCGTTTTGCACAGCCGCCGATTTCGGCTGTAAACAAATAAGACAAAATGGCAACCACCAGCATGTGCCCCATAACCGAGGTTTGGGGGATTCGTGCGGTCGCTGTCCACCGCATTTGGAATCTGAGCTGTCCGATTAAATTTAAAAAGTCGGTCAGGCGCGGGTTTTGGCTAAACACTTTCTTTCCCTCAAACCAGGTGCACTGCGCCAGCCCGTCGGTGACTTCCTTGCGCGTGTTTTCAATGTTGTAAAACCCGATGTTCATGGGATAGATAATGTCAAATTCCCACTTGGTGGCAAGGTAGTGCGCATACTTTATAATGGCTTTTTCCTCTTTGCAGAATTCGGCATCGAAAAAATAGCGGTGAAACCGCTCGGCAAACCCGCCGGGGATGCAGGATATACTGCTTGAGAGCTGCTCTTCCACCCACGAATCGATGCGGTTTCCCATCATGTCGATTATTTTGTAATATATCGGCGGCTTGATGTCGGTTAAAATCACGCGGTGCAAAAACTCAAAAATAATGCCCTCTATCAGTGCATTTTGGTCAAAATTTTTGTCCTCTTCCGCCTGGCAGCGCGCCAAAATGTAGGCAAAAAAGGTCTTGTGTGCCTGCTTGTCGATTTCGGCAAAGCCGGTTGACGGGCGGATATGGTCGTTCCACCGCTGAATCACGGTCGCCTTGTGAATAATGTTAATCAGTTTCGGCTGAATCATGTGTACCTCCGATTTTTAAAGTAATTCGTTATATTTAAGCCAGGTTTTCAGCAACTCTGCCCACTGCGCCACATGCGGATTTTCGGGTGCAAGCCCCAGTCCGTGCCCGCCGTGCGGGAAAATGTGCAGCTCCGCGTCCACCCCTTTTTCGTGCAGGCACGAAGCATAGGTTAAGCTGTTTTGAACCGGCACGCAGCCGTCTTCCGCCGTGTGCCAGATGAACGCTTTCGGCGTTTTTTCGTGCACATTGTTTTGCGTCGACAGCGCATAGCGAATAGGGTTATACACATCCTTGTGCCCCAAAAGGCAGTCGCCCGAACCGATGTGTCCGAAATCGTTCAGCGCGATAACGGGGTAGCACAGAATTTGGAAGTTCGGCAGGTAATCTGCATCATCAATCTCATCTTTTTCGGTTATGAATGACGAAAAATCGTCTTGCAGCGTGCAAAGGGATGCTGCCAAATGCCCGCCTGCGGACGAACCCATAATGCCGATTTTTTCTGGGTTTAATCCGAAATTCTTTGCCGAGAAACGCACATACTGAACCGCTCTGCGCGCGTCCAGCAGCGGCAGGGGATGACGGTGGGGCGCAACGCGGTACTCGCACACAAACGCGTCCATACCAAGCGCATTTAAATATTCGGCATAGCCCTTTCCCTCGTGCTCGGCACGCATGCAGTAGCCGCCGCCCGGGAGAATGATAACGGCTGCGTCGGTTGTTTTGTTCTCTGCCGGATAATACTCCAAAACGGGCACTTCTTCGCACATGCCCGGAACGGTTTTCCATAAATGTATTGTTTTCATTTAATATGTACTCCTTTTTCTTTTAAAGTTGACTGCAGTTTTGAAATGTCTAACGTTTTAAAATTACCGGTCATTGCCGCAGCCGTTCCCGCCGCCTCGCCCGAAACGGCGCAGACAGGAATCACGCGCGTGATG
>CAKSHV010000342.1 GCA_934457515.1 uncultured Clostridia bacterium | reverse complement strand
ATGCACGCTGCTTTTCGGGGCAGGGAGGACAGCATGAAACGGCTTGCCGAAATGTGCAAAGCAAACGGCATATATGTTACGGGGTACTACAGCTTAATTTATAACAACTGGGCATATGAAACGCACCCTGAGTGGAGATTGATTTCCAAAATGGGCGTTCCGTATCCGGAAGAGAAAGACCGCGATTTGGCGCTTGAGTGCGCGCAGGGAAAACATGTTTACAGATATAGATTTTGCTGTCCGAACAATTTGGAATATCGGGATTTTACGGCAAAACAAATCAAGGAAATGTGCGATTATTTCACATTTGACGGCATGTTTTTTGACATGCTGTTCTGGCCGCATCCGTGTTATTGTAAGAGTTGTTTGACGCGCTGGGAAAAAGAGGTCGGCGGCGAAATGCCCCGCGTTCCGGACTGGAACAGCAAGCGGTGGCTTTTGCACATCAGAAAGCGGCGCGAGTGGATGGGCGAGTTTGCACGCTTTGCGGCGGATGAAGTGAAAAAACATGTGCCAAAGGCTGTTGTGTATCACAATGTAGCCTATGCCGGCTTGCCCGATGCGGAAAAAGGGCTTGCCGAGGAAGTTTTAGATGCTTCCGACTATGCGGGCGGCGACCTGTACGGCGGGATTTATGCACAGTCTTTTGTGTGCAAGCTTTATAAAAATGCAACCCAAAATCAGCCGTTTGAATACATGTTTTCGCGCTGCAAACCGTCCCTTTCTTCTCACACAATCACGAAATCGGAGGATGAAATGGCAAGCGCGGCGTTTTTAACCGCGGCACACCACGGCGCAACCCTTGTTATAGATGCGATTGACCCTCGCGGAACAATGGACGGGCGGGTGTATGAGCGTTTTGGCAGCATTTTTGAAAAAGAAATGCCGTATGAAAAATACATGCGCGGAACCATGATGGAAGAGGCGGGCGTTTATTACAGTTTAAAGAGCAAATTTAATCCGCAAGGTGAAAAATTCACCAATCACAACAGCGCAGTGAACCTGATTAAAACCTTTGTTTACAACCACATTCCGTGCGGCGTTATGGGCACGTTTCATGATTTGAAATCCTACAAAATGATTGCTGCACCCTATCTTACCGAGGACGACAGCGGCGATTTTGAACGAATAACCGGTTACGTACGAAACGGCGGAAAACTTTATTTAAGCGGCGGAAACTGCAGATCGCTCCTTAAAACGTTTTTTGGTGCGCACGTTGCCGGCACAACGCCCGAATCGGTTGTTTATCTTGCACCCGAGGCAAAATATCAAAGTTTATTTGGCTTTTTTAATGCGGATTACCCCATGCATTTTGATGCGTCGGCGCCTATCGTTGAATATGACGGAAACGCTGAAGTTTTGGCGAATGTAACTTTGCCGTATACCGAGCAAACCTCACCGCAGTTCGCGTCCATTCATTCCGACCCGCCGGGAATTCCAACCAAAATCCCCGCTATGCTTTGCGCAAATTACGGCGCCGGAAAAGTTCTTTGGTCGGCGCTTCCGATTGAGGACGGCCCGTTTTACGAATACAGAAACGTATTTACTGCGCTTGCCAAAAATGTTTTAGGTTTTGAAAGTACCGTTCGGTCTGATGCACCGGAAAATGTTGAAATTGTCATCCACAGAGACGGCAATGACTTGCTTTGTTCCGCGGTGCAGCTGGTTGAAAACGAAAGGGCGAGAAAAGTTTGCGATTTTACAATAGAAATTCGAACAGAGCTAAAACC
>CAKSHV010000341.1 GCA_934457515.1 uncultured Clostridia bacterium | reverse complement strand
GCGGAGGTGTCATTATGGCAGTGTATGCCGACCGGAATCGAAACCGTTTCAACCGCGCATTTGACTGCATTATATAAATCAAGACCCAGTGTTCCGCCGTTCGTGTCGCAAAGGACAACGGCATAAGCGCCGGCACGCTCTGCCGCTTTTAAAACGCAGAGTGCATAGTCCTTATTGTTCTTGTAACCGTCAAAAAAATGTTCCGCGTCAAAAATAACGGTCTTTCCCTGTGCTTTCAAATAGGAAACGGAATCGAAAATTAACTTTAAATTTGTTTCAAGGTCGGTTTTTAACACGCAGGACACATGCATGTCCCAGCTTTTTCCGAAAATAGTAACCGTCTCGGTTTCAGCCGAGAGCAAGGATTTTATATTTTCATCCTCGGCGGGGGAGATGCCCACACGGCAGGTGCTGCCGAACGCACAAAGCTTGGTGTGCTTTAAATGCATGTCCTTTGCACGGCGGAAAAATTCCGCTTCTTTCGGGTTGGCATGCGGGTTTCCGCCCTCAACATACGAAACGCCCATTTCGTCAAGCAGCTTTAAAATTTTTATCTTGTCGTCTACTGAATAGGAAACGCCCTTTGCCTGGGCGCCTTCGCGCAGACCGCAGTCGTAAATCATAATATTCATAGTGAAATGCTCCCAATAAAAAGCCTGTAAAAATTGTTTTACAGGCTTTTGCGTCCTATTGCAATTTAAATAATTCCTTTTCAATTGCCGCGCGCTTTAAAGAACACCACACATCGCTGTCTTTTTTCCATTGAATGACAACGATTGCAACGGCAGCGATCATGCAAAGCACCGAAATAATAAAGAAAAAACGCTCGAACCGTTTCATATCTCTCATCCTTTCCCTTTTCATTTTATCTGTTTTAAGTATATCATAGCCGCAAATTAAAGTCAATATCCGAAATTTTTGTGAAAAGAAAAAAAACACTTGAAAAATTTTAAAAATGCATGTATAATATCTATTGCGAATTATTTTTTGAAAAAAGAAAGGAATGAATGACTGTGCGTGAACTATTCACAGACAAAAGCAAAGAAAAGGGGATTTGCGCATTTTTTACCATGCTGCTTGCAATGTGCATGGTAGGGTCTTACTATCTGCAGTTCAGCAGAGATATTTATTGGGTTAAACTGGTTACATATGTTGTTTTGCTGATTTGCAGCGTATATGTGTTGGTCTTTTCGGTTAAAAATAAAGAAAAGAACGCAAAATCCGTTGCAATCGGACTTACGGTTCTTTTCGGACTGTCTGTTGTTGAAAGCATTTTCGGCGTTTTAAGCCGTGTGGACTTCAGAAATGCGGCAGAGGCGGCTGTTATTGCGGTTAAAGCGGCATTTGTGTTTCTTTTAATCGACACAACCGTTCTTCATAAAAATATGATGAAAACGCCGTGGTATATCGCACTTTCCGCTGTATTGCTGCTTGTGCCCGCAATCTTGCGTGTTCTGCCGATTTGCTTTTCGGCAATGACCAATTCCGCACTCGGACAGAATGTGCAGCTGGTTATTAAAATCGAGCATGCAATTGTTGCGCTTTTCGGTCTTGCAGGCGTTGTATTTGCGATTGTTTCGCTTGCCCGCAAGCAGAATACCTTTGTTTGCTGGAGCTCGCTTTTATACGGTTTGTCCGTTTTGATGTACGGTGTTTTCGGCTATCTTAGCCTTTACTTTAACACCAACCAGTGGACGTTAAACACAGCTATGCTTTTTGAGCTTTCGTCGA
>CAKSHV010000340.1 GCA_934457515.1 uncultured Clostridia bacterium | reverse complement strand
GCCGAAACCGAAAAATATGCACACGTAACCTTCTTCTTCAACGGCGGCGTTGAGGCGGTATACGAGGGCGAGGACAGAGCACTGATTCCGTCTCCGAAGGTTGCAACCTATGATTTGCAGCCTGAAATGAGCGCATATCAGGTAAAAGATGAGGTTATAAACCGCATTAAATCCGATGTGTATGATGTGATTATCTTAAACTTTGCAAACTGCGACATGGTTGGTCATACCGGTGTGTTCGAGGCTGCTGTGAAAGCGGTTGAGGCGGTTGACACCTGCCTTGGCGAAGTGGTAGACGCAATTTTAAAACAGGGCGGCTGTGCACTGATTACCGCAGACCACGGCAACGCAGACAAGATGAAAGAAGAGGACGGCGAGCCGTTTACCGCGCACACCACAAACCCGGTTCCGCTGGTGTTTGCGGGCGGCGACAGAGAGCTGAAAGACGGCAGACTTGCAGATTTGGCGCCTACGCTTTTAGATATTATGGGTATTGAAAAACCGGCTGAAATGACAGGCACAAGTCTTTTGAAATAAACGTTTTTCATTGTCGGCGCGGAAAAAACGCCGTGCCGACAAATTTCCTTGTAAAAATGCGAAAAAATCATTGACAAACGGGGCTGTTTGTGATATTATATGTTCATAACGGTTTTAGAAAGGATTGGTAGTCGATGAATACACTTACGACGATTATCACAGTTGTTCATATTATCATTTCCGTAATTTTGATTGTTGTTGTTTTAATGCAGCATGGCAAAACACAGGGACTTTCCGGAAGCATTGCCGGCGGTGCCGAGTCTTTCTTCGGTAAAAACAAAGGCAGAACGATTGACGGTATTTTGAGCAAGTGGACATCAGTTGTTGCAGTTTTATTTATCATCACATCTGTTGCACTGACATTATTAAAATAATCTGAATAACCGATTAAGAAGGGGGCAAAGTCTTTTGTTTGAAAGACCTTGCCTTGTTTTTTCATTTTAAAAAATTTTCAGAATTTTAAAATACGTAGGAAATGTAGGCGAAAGGAAAACATGGGGGAGAAATCGGCGGGCAAAAAAGTGAATCGCAGCCTGGTAAACGAGATTTTGAATTTCATGCAAAGCATGGAATACACGCCAAAGCCGCTGTCTTGGTTTTTGTGTGCATATTACGCAGATCTTGAGGAACTTCAGCAGGTTATGAACTACCTTGTAGCAGACGGCTGCATTAAAAAAAATGATGAGGACATGTATGAAGTAATGCGTGACCTTCGCTTTCGCGTGTGCGGAAAATTTTTTGCCGACGGTTTAAACGGCGGTTATGTCGAGCCGGACTTGCAGCGTATTATGCAGCCTAAAATTTACGTGCCTAAAAAATGGTGCATGGGTGCCATGCAGAATGACAGGGTGGTTGTTGCGGTAAACGGAATCGGGCATGACGATGATGAAACAATGCCGACCGGCGCAGTGGAAGAAATTCTTTGTCCGTTCGGCGATTCGTTTTGCGGCATCGTCCGTTACATTCGAAAACAATGGTATGTGGTGCCGTTTGATGTGCGCGTTGGCACAGCAATTCCGATTGAGGAAGAACCGAGCGGCATATATTCGGGCGACAGCGTGTTTGCAAGATTAACAAACGGTGAAGAATTTCGCTTAAAAGCATTTGGCGCAGCCGATATCCGCCAAAAAGAAAAAACCATTGTGTGGAGTAAAATCAGCAGCGGAAAAAGCGAAGCAGTGCAGAAAATCCAAGAAAAACGCTGCCGCGTTTTGTGCAAGGTGTTTGAC
>CAKSHV010000339.1 GCA_934457515.1 uncultured Clostridia bacterium | reverse complement strand
CAAATTCCATTTTCTGCCCGTTAAAGTAAACCGAAATTTCGTCTGCCGCCGCTGCGGGTGCCGCAAAGAGCGCAAACGCCATAAGCAAGGCTGCAAACAGGGCAAATAATCTTTTCATTCTCTCTCTCCTTTTTTAATAGTTTATTTTAAAATTTCGATAAGAAATTTTATTTCATCTTAGACTTTTATTTTAAATGATCTGTCTAAAATCATTATATCAAGCGAATACATTTCAATCAATAAACTTTCCTGTTGAGTTAATGCACTATCCTATTGTTTCGTTTTTTTCTTTACAGGAATACAAAAATATGTTATAATAAAAAAATAGGAGGGATGACACATGAAACTGGAAATGATTGACGTCGGTGCGCAGAAATTCGGTGATTTTCGAGTTTCTTACAGTAACAGGCCGTGGTATACTTTTCAACTGTTTCGAACGGCTACTGTTTTTGAAATAGACGGCGAAACAATTGTTTCACCTCCAAACTCAATTGTTTTGTTTAATAAAGAATCCCGTCAGAATTTCAGAAGCGCCGGGGATATAATGATTAACGATTATGTTTTGTTTATCCCGGAGGAAATTGATATGAGCGGCCTGGTGTTTAACCGTCCGCTGCCCGTTTCCAATCCGGAATTTTTCCATCGGATTTTGGTTATGATTTATGAGGAAATGTATTCGGCAAACCCGCTGAAAAAACAGACATGTGAAAGACTGATGCTTGCTTTGCTGTCTAAGACGGAGGAGCTTTGTTCCTTATATGCCGGGACGGGAAAAGGATTTACAGAGCAAAACGACCTTTTCACAAAGCTTCGCAATGAAGTTTTGACCGCGCCGCAAAAAAAATGGACGATTATCGGCATGGCAAAAAGGTGTAACCTAAGCTCTTCGCGATTTCAATATATTTATAAAAAATTATTCAGAATTTCGCCCATTGCGGAGGTGATTTCGGCACGCATGGTTAAAAGCAAGGCGCTTTTGCGAAATGAGCACTTAACCATTCATGAGATTGCAGACAGATGCGGATACAGCGGGGAAACGTTTTTTGTGCGCCAGTTTAAGGCACAGGTAGGTATGACGCCGACCGAGTATCGGAAAACAATAATTAAAAAAACGACCGAGCAGCAGACTCAGCCAATTTAAGCGTTGATAAAAGTCAATATTTTCAAAAGGAAAAGAACTTTATTCAAATTTCTTGGTGCGTTTTGCAGAACGTTTCCAAAACGGTGAAGACGGCCTTTTTCGGCCATCTGATTTCGGCAGCCGGCCTTTGGGTGGCTGCCGGGTTCAAACATTTCTTTGCTTTTCGGTCAAAAAATTTTAGCTTTGTCACAATGGGGCAAGGGGACGTTGAGATAAAAATAGGGGAGCGGCAAAATCAAAATTGCCGCTCCCAATTTTTTGGCTGCATAGCCTTATTTATTTGGTGTTGTGATGATAACTTTCTGTCCGTCCGGCTGCCGCTTAACATCTGCGCCGAGTTCTTCGGAGATAAAGCGAATCGGTGTGTAGGTGCGGTCGTTTTCAACAAAAGCATTAGAATCAAGCCTGATTTTCTTGCCGTTTACTTTTGCAATTGCCGAGCCGATTGTAATTTCAATCGTCACATTTTCGCCTGTTTTGAGGTGTTTTCCTTTAATTGTAACAATCTCATTTTCACCGTCCCACGAAACGTCAGCGCCGAGGTTTTCGGCAACAAATCTTGCAGGAAGCATGGTGCGGTCGTTTACAATTTTCGGTGCAACATCGTTTGCTTTTGTCTGTCCGAATACC
>CAKSHV010000338.1 GCA_934457515.1 uncultured Clostridia bacterium | reverse complement strand
ATATAAAATAAATCAAAAGTGCCGCCAAAACAATGTCTATCAAAATACTCATTTTCTATTCACCCTTTCAGTAGCCGACATGCACATTGTAAATATAAACCGTGCTGCCCGCAATCGTTACGAATGCCTTTCCCTTGTCAAACAGCAAAACCCGCTCGCTGTCACCCGCTAAAGTGCCTTTGGCTTTCACTTTTCCGCTGTCTTTTATCAGCCACGCGTTTCGGATTCCCGTCACAACAATAAATCCGTCCTTAGAGTCCATGGCGGAAACCTCAAAATCCGTGTTCACAGCGCATTTTTCTTTTAAGTGGCGGCTAAGGGCAATCACCTGCGAGTTGGCAAGCATAGAGCCTGCCTCGTCGGTGCAGCTTAAGGCAACCGCTAAAGAATCCGCATCGTGAAACGAGAAGGAATGCAGCGTTCTTCCCACAAAGGAGTATTCGTATTTAAGCGCGCCCTTTTTATTATAGCAAAAAACGCCCTTATCGGTCAAAACATACACATCCGTCCCGCCGTACACCAATTTATATGCAACGGTGTTGTCTAAAATAACTTCGCCGAGCGGGTCGGTTTTGTTCATATCAAAAAAACTGATGACCGTCTGAATGGCTTTTGATGTGGCATTCATGCCCGCAACCGCCATATTTTTGTTATTGTCCGCAAGTGCTGCCGCCGTGATGTACGTATCGCCCGAATACCATTTAAAGCTTTCGGTTCCGTAGTCATTATAAACCGTGAAAATCGAGCGGTAGCCATGCTCGGAGGAAATCACGCCCGTGTAGCCGTTTTTATTCAGCACAACGCCCGTCACCGGGTTTTCTTCCCCCAAATTAAAGTTAAGATTATTCCCCGTCAAATTCCAAACAGCTGCGTTTTCGCGGTCTGCAACAGCCATTTTCCCGCCCGAAGCCGTTAAATACGGCTCTGCGGTTTTCATGGCATAGTCCCAAAGATAGTCGCCTTTTTTGTCATATGCCATAATGCCCTTCGTGTTAATCAGCACCAGCTTGTTTTTCACAATCGCCATATCGTGCTCGCTGATCGTGTCGGGCGGAATGATTTTCGGCGAATCGGATATGGCATAGGGCATAAACGCAAATACGCACCACAGCACAACAACAAGCACCGCAGCCAAAATAACCGCCGCAATCGAAACCGTTCTGCGGCTTACATTCAGTCTGCTTTTTCCCATGCCTTATCCCCTCCGAAATACACTTTTTTCATATATAACCCCTGCGGCGGCGCGGTTATGCCCGCCCTCGCACGGTCCCTGCTTTCAATTATCAATTCAAGCGGCTCGGTGATTTTGCCCGCACCGATGTAACAAAGCGTGCCCGCCATAATGCGGACCATGTTATACAAAAAGCCGTTGCCCGTCACTTCAAACACAATTTTTCCGTTTTCTTCAAACACTTCCGCGCCGTAAATGGTGCGCACGGTGGTTTTCACCTGCCCGCCCGATGCCATAAATCCGAAAAAATCATGCGTGCCCAAAAATGCCTTTGCCGCACGGTTCATCTTTTCAATATCCAGCGCATAAGGAAAATGCCAGGTTAAATTGCGCCAAAACGGATTCTCCACTTTTTCGTTATCAATTTCATACCGATAGGTTTTCTTCTCCGCCGAAAAGCGCGCGTGAAAATTCTCGTCCGCCTCGAAAGCGGAAAGCGCGCGGATATCGGGCGGAAGCTTGGTATTCAGTGCCAAATGCATGCGCGAAACAGGAATGTTCGACTCTGTTTTAAACGACGCAACATAGCAAAGCGCATGCA
>CAKSHV010000337.1 GCA_934457515.1 uncultured Clostridia bacterium | reverse complement strand
GTGTACGGCTTAACGCTGCCTCTGCTCACCACATCGGACGGCAAGAAGATGGGCAAAACCGAAAAAGGTGCACTGTGGCTGGATAAAGAAAAATGCTCGCCTTACGATTTCTATCAGTATTGGAGAAATGTTGACGATGCGGACGTTTTGGGATTAATTAAAAAATTCAGCTTTAAACCCTTGACAGAGCTGGAAGTTTTTGATAAAATGGAAGGTGCGGAACTCAACAAGGCAAAAGCCTTTTTGGCATATGAAATTACGGAACTTGTGCACGGCAAAGAAGAGGCAGACAAGGCAAAAGCGGCTTCCGAGGCAGCTTTTGGCGGTGCGGCAAGTGAAAATATGCCGGGTGCGGAAATTGATGCCGCAGATGTGGATTCTATAACGGTTTTGGACTACATTGCAAAAGCTAAGCTTGTTCCTTCAAAGGGCGAGGGCAGACGTTTGCTGCAGCAGGGCGGTCTGTATTTAAACGAAAATCGCATTGAAGAGTTAGACAGAATTTTCAAAGCGGATGATTTTACAGACGGCAGCGCAGTTTTGCGTTTGGGCAAGAAAAAGCATTTCAGAATTACAATTAAATAATAAAAACGGGAGATTTTTCTCCCGCTTTATATGCGCTTGTAGCTCAGCTGGATAGAGTGTCAGACTCCGACTCTGAAGGTCACAGGTTCGAATCCTGCCAGGCGCGCCATCGTCGGAACGGACTTTGCTCCGTTCCGATTTTTCTATGCAGAAAAATCAGTCACACGCGCCGTCGTTCCTCCTCTTTCGCAAAAGGTCACATTCGCGTCGGCTATTTAGTTGCAAGCGCCCTCATAACGCCTTTGGCTCATTACCAACCTTTTGCGAGCTGCGCCTGCGGCGCAGTCTTATATTTAAAAGGTTCACGTGCCTGCATCTAAACGGACTTTGCTCCGTTCCGATTTTTCTATGCAGAAAAATCAGTCACACGCGCCGTCGTTCCTCCTTTTTCGTTCGGCTTGCTTGCGCGCGCCGAACGGGGCGTCTTCGGTGCGCTTTTTTTTATGTTTATTTTTTCACCAAAGGCATGATTTTCTTATGGATTTTGCGGCTAATTTATTATTGACATCACGCGATGGGTTTGATACAATAAAACTATAAAAATCAAACGGAGTGAAATAGCACCATTTGGGAATGGCAACTGCCCGTTGCTTGCGCGTTTTTTTCGGCTGTGTTAAAATGGTTTTGAGGTGATTTACATGGAAACAAAAGATGTTTTATTCAAATTAAGAACTGAAAAAGGCATTTCGCAGGACGAACTTGCAAAAAAGGTGTATGTAACGCGGCAGGCTGTGTCGCGCTGGGAAAACGGCGAAACGGTACCGAACACCGAAACACTTAAATTATTATCCGGATTTTTCGGTGTTTCAATCAACACGCTGCTCGGTTCGCCGAGAGAACTTGTTTGCCAGTGCTGCGGCATGCCGCTTGAGGACTCTTTCATCAGCAAAGAGCCGGATGGCAGTTTTAACGAGGAATACTGCAAATGGTGTTATTCGGATGGCGAGTTTAAATATAAAAGCGTAGAGCAGCTGATTGATTTTTGCGTTGAGCATATGGCAAGCGAAAATCGGGTCAAAGAACAGGTTCGGGCGCATATGGAGGCGGTTGTGCCCAATCTTAAACATTGGAAATAGATGTTTGACGGAGAAATTTATTATGTTATTTATGGTGATTGAAACCTATAAAGACAAAGAGGCGGTATATAAGCGGTTCAGAGAAAAGGGACGCATGATGCCGAAAGGTGTTTCTTATGTTGCAAGTTATGTAAGTGCGG
>CAKSHV010000336.1 GCA_934457515.1 uncultured Clostridia bacterium | reverse complement strand
GTTTTTGTCAATCCGATTGCACAGCGACGGCGCAAATGTGCCTTCTTTTTTGGGGTCGTATTCGCCTTTTAAATAAAGATATGCCTGAATATTGGTAATCAGCGTGGTTGTTTTGTCTGTTTCGTCTGCGTGTACGCTAACACCCGGTTCTTTGTCCACAAGCAAAATGTTTTCGTCTTCATACAAAATGTTCAGTGACGGTGTGAGCGAATAAATGTCCGCTTTTTCCTGCCTTGGCGTTAAAAATTCGTCGTTGATATAAAGCTCCAAAACGTCGCCCTCGTTTAATTTTGTCGCACATTCCGCCCGCTTTCCGTTGATTTTAATGCGCTTTTTGCGCACGCCTTTGTAAAGAATACCGACAGGCATTTCGGGAAACTTTTTGGTTAAGTACTTGTCCAGACGCTGACCCGCATCGTTGTTGTTAATCACAAATTTCTGCATGAATCGGAAAACTCCTTTGATTTTTATGCTACCAGTATACCGCATTTTGAGCAAAATTGCAAGAGAAAGGGAACAGAAAAAAGAGGCTGCTTATAAAGTCAAATGACTTTTTAAACAGCCTCTTTTCATTTGGTTTTTAATTTTTTAGTCTAAAATATAAACTCTTGCGGTTCTTCTGCCGAACTGCATGCATTCCGAATAGGTGTTAAAAAACAAGTCTACACGGTTGCCTTTAATAGCACCGCCCGTGTCGCCCGCAACAGCCGAACCGTAAGTCCACGAGCCGTCAGGTGCTTCAATATAAAGCTTTGTGCCTAAAGGGATAACGCGCGGGTCAACCGCAACAACGCCAACCTGTGCACGCATGCCCGAGGCGGTAACGCCGTAGCCTCTGTCGCCGGGGCGCTTGCCGCAGCTTGCATACGAAAGGTCATATGCCGAAGCGGAAACATCGATATAACGCTTGTAGGACGCGGGCTTTGTGGCATACGTTCCCGCAATGGTTTTAATTTGCTTTTCTTTTGTGCCGACAAACACAATTTTATCGGTCGGCTTGGTAATAATTTCTTCGTTTGTCAAAACCTTGGAAACCGCAACGCCGTTTTCATAACGTACGGAATATGTTTTTTTGCTTAAACCCGTATTGCCGGGATTGGAAACAAATGTTTCGCCGACATATAAATCATCGGCAGGCATTTCAATGGTGCCGTTTTCCAGCACAGCCTCTTCCGTAACGATTATTTCTTCTATTTTGATTTCCTCGGCAGCAGCCGTTTCTTTCACTTCGGTGCGCTCATCGGTCTGCACGCCCGCCGCATAGATATGTGCGGAAAGTGTGGGGACAAGGATGGACGAGAGCAAAAGAAGCAGACAAACATAACTGCTGATTTTTCTCATTTTCATGTGATACATAAATAACCTCCCGGGCAAAAAATCTGCCCTTTCTTAAAAACCTCGACCATTGTAACACTAATTTAATAATTTGTCAAGACTTAATTGCTTTCGATAACTATTTTATACAATTATGACAAAAAATATTCCTGCACAAATTTTTGAAAAATTCAAAAGAAACCAAAAAAGCCGAAAAAAATGTGTTTTTATGAAAAAATACCACCTATAGTGGGGGATGAATCCAAAAAAACACGAAATATGGGTTATCGGATTTTTAAAACCGGAGGAAGAAAATTGTCAAAATTAAGGTTATAATTTTGTAACAATTTAAATAAAAAAATTCTGCTGTGCAAGTGCGCAGCAGGTAAATTTCTACATTTGTTCACATTGAGTTTACAAAAATCAGCCTGATTTTGTATCGGTTCAGAACAGATTTTCGTTCATGCACACCCGAACGGCATCGGCATTCGGCATGGCAGCCTGTGC
>CAKSHV010000335.1 GCA_934457515.1 uncultured Clostridia bacterium | reverse complement strand
CTTAAACGACGTATTCATCTCTTCGGATAAAAACACACCCAAACAAACTCCCGCAATTTTGGAATTGCCGTCACAGTCGGAAATCAATCGTGCACACATCGGTTTTGCGGAAGAAACGTTCAAATCGGCACACAAAATAAAATTGTTGCCGTCCACCTTAGCCGCAGACGCGTTTAAAGACCTCGCCATGTCAAGCACTTCTTTTTCCGCAAAGGAAAGTCCCTCAAACAGCGCGTCACTGCCGGGTCTTGCGATAAGTGATTCGTAAAAAAATCCAATGTAAATCACCGCGCATTTTCCTTCACGCTGCATATGTTTTAAATATTCTTTTTCAACGCTCGCAACAGTTAAAAGTCGGTGCGCACCGTCCGGCTTTCCCTTCGCAAAAAAGCCAAAAAAAACAAGTGCAAGCAAGAAAGCCACAAATGCACAGGCTAAAATAATTGGTGTATTCATCTGCTTGCACCTCCTTTACCTGCAAAATTCATATAATATAATAACGCAAATAAAAGAGGATGTCAAGGGTACAGCATAAAATTCCATATATTTTATTGATTGTAATAACTAAGTACACCAAGATATATTGAAAGTGCAATTTTTTCCTGATACTCGGGCGTGTTTAACATAAGCGCCTCTTCGGGATTGGAAAGGAAACCGCATTCAATGATAACTGCGGGCAAATTCAAGTCCTGAAATTGAAGCTTGTTGCTTGCAATTTTCATTTCAGTGCGCGTATTTGTTTTGTCCAAATTTTCGCGCATAGAGGACTGAATAGAAGTCGCAAGCAGCTTGCTTTTGGGCGATGCCGTTTCGTAAAACACCTGTGCACCTTTGTATTTCGATTGTTCAAACTGATTTAAATGAATACTAAGCAGCATATCTGCGCCGGAGGTGTTTGCAATCTCGCGCCGTTTCAGCAAATCCTGCCGTTTTCGGCTGCGGATTGCCGCATTATCGTTTTCGTGAAGGGAAATATCGCTTTCCCGCGTCATAACCACTTTTGCCCCGCCCTGTTCCAAATAAGATTTTAAATATTTTGCAATTTTAAGATTGATGTCTTTTTCTTTTATACCGCTTGCCGATTCCGCCCCGCCGTCCATGCCGCCATGCCCGGCATCTACCACAATAATGCGCTCCGAAACAGGCAGGGAAGCAAGGGTCTCTGTTTTGCCGGAAAATAATAAACAAATCGTTAGGGCACAGGCGGCAAGCACCGCACACAAAAGCAAACCCAGCCGCTTGTTTAAGCGGAAAATCATAAAAACACCCCCTTTGTTCAACATATGAACAAAAAGGGGGATATATACCGATTTCAAATTTTAAAGCGCTTAAATATCGTTAATGGTTCTGCACTCACGAATTCCGAAAATGTAGCTTATGCCGCACACAATGCACGGAAACAGCGCATAAAGCAAGTAAAGCGCCACATGCACCGAGTCGCCGCTCGGGAAAAAACTGATAAACGGAAGCAGCCAGAAACGAAAGGCAAGATTAAAATATAAATAACTGTTGTTTTTAAGGTAGAACAAAATTGCAGCAATCAAAAGCAATACAAGAGTTGGAATATGCGCCGCAAATCCGCATTTGAAACCAAACAGCAAATCAAGTTCTTCCTTTCTTCCGTTTGCATTATAAAAGTTTTTTCTTGCCTCAATAACGCTTTCGGAATATAAAAAGAAACCGTATCCAAGCACCATAACCGATGTAAATATGTAGCCGTTAACCGGCTTTTCAATGCTTAAAAAGCCGCCGAAGAAAAATGTGAATATCATAGCGACAATCAGCATAATTACGTGGCATTTAAAAAGCCGCACGCTCATATCCACCACC
>CAKSHV010000334.1 GCA_934457515.1 uncultured Clostridia bacterium | reverse complement strand
ACCGGTTCACCGAGCTGTTCGCAAAGCGCCTTGAACAATTCTCTGTCCTCCGCTCTTTCAATGCTTTCGCAGCTTGTTCCGAGCAGCGTTACATTGCATTCCTGCAAAACGCCTTTTTTGGCAAGCTGCATGGCAAGATTTAAGCCCGTTTGCCCGCCGATGCCGGGCAGAATCGCGTCCGGCCGCTCATATCTTAAAATTTTCGCCGCATACTCAAGCGTCAGCGGTTCCATATATATTTTGTCCGCAACGGACGAATCGGTCATGATGGTTGCGGGGTTGGAATTGACCAAAACCACCTCGTACCCCTCTTCTTTTAAGGCAAGACATGCCTGCGTTCCCGCATAGTCAAACTCTGCCGCCTGACCGATTACAATCGGGCCCGAGCCGATAACCATAATTTTTTGAATATCCGAACGTTTAGGCATTTTTCTTTTCCTCCTCCATAATGCGGATGAACTCGTCAAACAGATAGCCGCTGTCCTGCGGACCGGGGGCGCTTTCAGGGTGATACTGCACCGAAAACACGCGGTCTTTTGCACATTCTATGCCCTCGACGGTGTTGTCCAAAAGGTTGATGTGCGTTAAGGTGAGGGGTGTATCTTTTAAAGACTCTTTTGATACCGCATAGCTGTGATTTTGGCTTGTTATTTCGATTTTATCAGTCTTTAAATTCTTAACCGGGTGATTTGCTCCGCGGTGACCGAACTTTAATTTATAGGTTTTTGCGCCGTATGCCAGCGAGATAAGCTGATGCCCGAGGCATATGCCGCAAATGGGATACACGCCGCGCGCCTTTTTAACAAGGGTGATGACTTCTATCACGTCCTCGGGGTTGCCCGGACCGTTTGAAAGAAAAATTCCGTCGGGCGACAGCGCCTGCATTTCCTCAAAGGTTGTGTTATAAGGCACAACCGTTACGTTACAGCCGCGCGCGTTCAGCGAACGGATAATGTTTAATTTAATACCGCAGTCCACCGCAACCACATTAAATTTATGATTTGCGGTTCTGGAATACCACTTCTTTTTGCAGCTTACGCGCGAAACCGCGTCGGTCGGAAGTATCGCATTCTCTAATATCGATTTTGCGGTTTCAAGCGGCGTTTCAGCGCTTGTGATAAGCACTTTTCCGCAGCCGTTGTCCCGAATCTCACGTGCAATTTTTCTGGTGTCCACGCCGTAAATGCCCGGAATGTCATATTCTTCCAGCACCTCGGACAGGGTTTTGGTATAGCGGAAATTGCTCGGCGCGTCGTTATAATCGCGCACGATTAAGCCGCCGATTGTGGGCACTTTTGTTTCAAAATCCTCGTCTGCAATGCCGTAGTTTCCGATAATCGGATAGGTCATCACCACCGCCTGGTCGGTATACGACGGGTCGGATATGATTTCCTGATAACCTACCATCGAAGTGTTAAACACAATTTCACACACTGCATCTTTTGATGCGCCGAATCCGAATCCGTAAAATTCTTCTCCGTTTTCTAAAACAATTTTTTTATTGAACTGTCCGTCCATACAATCCTCCCATCTGCAATAGTCATTTTGCATTTTCCAAACACCTTGTCCCCCGCAAAGGGCGTGCTTCTGCCCTTTGACTGAAAAGCATTAGGGTTTATGGTGTATTGTTCATTTAAATCAAATACCGTAAGGTTTGCTTTTTTGCCGATTTCAAACGCCGTATCGATATTAAACCGATTATTGGGCTTTTCATGCAGCAAAGAAATTAACTTTTCAAGCGTGATGATGTTGGTTTTCACAAGATGGGTATACAAAATCGGAAACGCAGTTTCCAATCCCACAACGCCCATCAGGCTCTTATCCAATCCT
>CAKSHV010000333.1 GCA_934457515.1 uncultured Clostridia bacterium | reverse complement strand
GTAAGCAAACTGAAAGATAAATTTAAAGTTGCGGTGAATTTAACCGAGCCGAAAGTGGCATACCGCGAAGCAATCCGCAAGAAAGTGAAAGTGGAAGGCAAGCACAAAAAGCAATCGGGCGGCCACGGTCAGTACGGTCACGTTTGGATTGAATTCGAACCCACCGATTCGGAGGGCTTGGTGTTTGAAGAAAAGGTATTCGGCGGCGCGGTTCCGAAGAGTTATTTCCCCGCTGTTGAAAAGGGATTGAGAGAAAGCTGCGCCCACGGCGTTTTAGCGGGCTATCCGGTTGTGAACTTAAAAGCAACACTGCTCGACGGCTCGTATCACCCGGTAGATTCCTCCGAAATGGCGTTTAAAATTGCGGCGTCCACCGCTTTCAAAACCGGTTTGGCACAGGCAAACCCCGTTCTTTTAGAGCCGGTTGACCACTTAGAGGTGTTTGTGCCGGACAGCTACATGGGCGACGTTATCGGCGATATTAACAAGCGCCGCGGCAGAGTGCTCGGCATGAACCCGCACGACGGCATGCAGCAAATTGTTGCCGAAGTGCCCGCGTCCGAGCTTTCCAAATATGCGACCGACCTGCGCTCGATGACCCAGGGCAGAGGGCATTTCACCCGCCGTTTCGAGCGGTATGAAGATGCTCCGCAGAACATTGTGGAAAAAGTAATTGCCGAGTCGGCAAAGAATAAGGAAGAATAAAAAAGCGCCCCGCAAAATATTCTGCGGGGCACAATTTGTTTCAGATAATAGATAATACCGAATAGATTATAGAGAGTAGATATTTTTGTCCAGCGAAAAATTTTAAATTGATTTCGGGTCAATGTGAGCATCGACCCCGATGTTTGAGGGAAGATGCTCTTGTAGGGGACATCGATTTTCGACATCCCGCCGGGATTGCACGATTTTCAGGCGTTGCAGAAAAGCCGCCGCGCGTTGTGCGGCGGAAAAAGGGGGTGCGCGGAATGTGCGCCCCGTACACCAAAAAAGGCGCTTAGGAATCACCCCAAGCGCCTCTTGTTTACAAATAAATTTCCTTAAATGTCTTTAAACTCTCCACCGGGTCGGCAATCGGCGTGTATTCCAACCCACACGCACCTTTGTAGCCCGCCTTGTCAATCGCGCTGAAAATCACCTTGTAATCGCTCTCGCCAAACTGCAGCTCGTGTCTGCCGGGGTGTCCCGCACTGTGCAGGTGCGCAATGCAATCTAAATTTTCCGTCACATTTGGAATAATATTTCCCTCCATAATCTGCTGATGGTAAATGTCATATACCACTTTCACAAAGGGGTGGGAAACCTCGCGCACAATGTCAAATGCCTCCCGTGCAGACCATAAATAATACCCCGGATGGTCAAAATAGGTGTTCAGCGGCTCTATCATAACAGTAACGCCGAAACTGTCTAAAATCGGCTTTGCCGCATTCAGCGCCCGGACAATGCTCTCATGTTGGCGTGCACGCTCTGTGCCCGTGTCCTGCCCCACCTGGGTAATCAGACGCTTCACATTCATCTCGGCAGCCGCCTTACAACTTTCTTCCAATCCGTCCAGCCACTTTTGCCTGTACGCGGGGTCGGTCATGTTAAACTCGGTTGTGCACATGCTAAGAAGCGTAACCCCCGTTTCCTCGCATGCATTTTTAACAGCCGCCTTGTCTAAATTCTTCCAATTATACGTTTCGGCAGCGTCAAACCCAAGCTCTGCCACTTTTCGGATTGCGTCCGCAAAATCCATGTTTTTAAAAAAGCACGGAATCGGTATACAAAACCGCATGTTCATCCTCTCCTTTTCTCATCCTTGCTTTTATTATAGGGGCAAGCCGCCAAAAAGTC
>CAKSHV010000332.1 GCA_934457515.1 uncultured Clostridia bacterium | reverse complement strand
GGGCAATACACATGCGCTGTTTAAACTCTCAACTCTTTTCGGTGCGCCGCTTGATGAATATGAAGAAAAAGCGAATGAACTCAAAACGCTTATGAACAGCGTGCTTTGGCGTGACGGATTTTATAAAGCCATTCACCCTGAAAACGAGGATTTTTCAAACCTTGCAAATAAAGGCACAGCAAATATTCCGCGCGAGCTGATCGGCTATATTCCGTGGTATTTTGATTTGGCGGATGCCGAAAAAGACGGCGTGTTTAAGCTTTTGACCGACAAAACCGCCTTTTACGCAAGCGAGGGACTCACCACCGCCGAGCAGACTGCTCCGCAGTTTTTGTACAAAGCAGACCATGAGTGCTTGTGGAACGGCTATGTGTGGCCGTTCGGAACAAGCCAGACTTTAACCGCGCTTTATCGCGCCATGCAAAGGGATTCGGCGTGCAAAACGGCAAACAAAGATGCGTTTTATAAGCTTTTAAGGCAGTATGCCGACATGCATTACATCATTCATGAGGACGGAAACAGAACCATGTGGATTGACGAGGTTGGCGCGCCGTTTGAACACGAGTGGACCAGCCGAACCATTTTGAAAAACTTAAACTGGCCCGAAAACAAGGGCGGATTCGAACGCGGAAAAGACTACAATCATTCCACGTTCTGCGACATTGTGCTCTCTGCTCTCACGGGCGCTTGGTTTGACGATAGCGGTGTTCACTTCTCCCCCATAATTCCTGATGATTTGGATTTCTACGCCATTGACGATTTATATATTCGCGGCGACCGCTACCGCATAGAATATGACAAGTCGGGCAGTCGTTTCGGAAAACAAGGTCTTACCATTTATAAAAACGGAACCATTATGCAGTAATTTTTAATCGATACGAACAAAAGCGCCGATATTCGGCGCTTTAAGGTTTTTTTAAAAAAGTCTCTTTCATTTATTTATCTTATGATTTTTTCACCGTCAAAAATAATGATTCCTGTTCCGAGTCCGAATGTTCCGCCGTTCTTTAACCGTTCAATATAATTTTTCTGCAGCGTTGTGTCCTGCGGAAGGCGCGACAAATCCGACACATCGTCGGTATTGAAAATGCGCCATGCGTCATGAAAAGAATCGTCTTTCCGAACACTTATAATGTCAAAATCCTCCATGAAGCTGTATAAATTCGAGTCTTTCGGAAAAGTTGTTTTGTTTTCGGGATACAGAAGATAGGAAAAACACATGAAAATAATATATTTCTGTCCCTCTTTTGCAAAAAAGCGAAACGCTTTTTTATAAGAATCAAGCCGAATTTCTTTTTTGATCGAACCGGAGGACGGAATGTGGAAATTGTAAACCACATCGCCCGGATTCAGCACAATGTCCCCTTTTTGGTACGGCTCTCCGTCATACACTTTTTCCTCATACTGAAATCTGCCCAGCGCAAAGCGCTTCATTCTGTAATGGTCTCTGAACCACGAAAAAACAAAAGTGCCCCAAATTTTATGTACCGCATAACATTCGTCAAGCTTATATTTCAGGTCACACATTAAGTCCCAATACAAATCTTCTGCCAAACCCGATTTTTGATAATCTCGCTTTAAGCGCTCTGCCATGCACAGCAAAAACACAAAATGAACCGTGTAAATATGCACGCCCGTAAGAACAGAAACCATATCTAACGTTTTGTCGGTATAATCACCGTCCCCGTCGCCGAAATAATCGGTCTCGCAGGAAAAAAGCAGTTTTTTCGCCTCATCGTTTTTTAAAATCATATCCGCCGTTTCGGCTAAATATTTTTTTGCCTCATCGCAAATGCCGATTTTGTCCATAAAATTTAAAATAAATTCCATGCCTTCACC
>CAKSHV010000331.1 GCA_934457515.1 uncultured Clostridia bacterium | reverse complement strand
CTTTTCGTTTTCCGCCTTAAATTCCGAAAGCAGCAAAAAGGCTTTGTCGCTGTGCCCGTCCAAAACTGCGTCTAACAGATAATAAATTTTGGCGTCCACGCTTTTAATCACTATTTTTTCAACGGCGTCCGGCGTAACCGTTCCGCCCGTGCCGCAGTATGCGGCAAGTTTGTCCAATTCGTTTACAAGCGTTGTCATGTCAACGCCCGCGTATTCAATCAAAAGTGCCGCCGTGTCGCGGTCTATATTTATATTCTTCGCACGCGCAGCCTTTAAAAGCCAGCGAATCACTTCAGCAGGCTTTTGTCTGTCAAACGTACAAACCGTGCATTTGTCACTGAGCAGCTTATAAATTTTGCTGTTCTTTTTAATGGTTCTGCAACAGAATATCAGGCATGCCGAAAGCGGGACCGTTTCCAAAAGTTCGGTTAAGAATTCCACGTCATCTGCCTTTAGCTCTGCCGAAAAGTCCAATCCCTTCACAACCACCATTTTGCGGTCGGACAAAACAGGCACGCTTTCAACTGCCTCTTGCAGTCCGTCCAAATTTTCACTTTCAAAAGTCGAATAATCAAACTGATCGTCCCGAACAATCATTTTTTTAATCTGATTTAAATAATAGGAAGACAAGAATACCTCTTCTCCGCAAAAAAAGTAAAGGTGGTCTATGTTTTTGTTTTTAAGCGCCGTCTTGATTTTTTCCATTCAATCCCCTCCTATCTTAGCGTCTGTACCGAATAGCTTCGGTTTTTACAGAAAATCCGAACCGTTCCGTTTAAATCGGTGCGGTATATCTTATCGGTAAAGCCGGACAGTTTGTCAATTGTTTCCTGCCGCGGAAAGCCGTATACATTGTTTTCGCCCAAGCTGATAACCGCAATTTCGGGCGTGTTATTGTCCAAAAATTCTTGTGTCGAACCATTTTTCGAGCCATGATGCGCAACCTTTAAAATATCGGTATCACAGTTCTGAAGCACATTGTCTTTCTCCAAATCCCCTGCAAAAATGGCAGAAACATCTTTGTTTTCCAAACGAAGAACAAGCGACGCCTCGTTTGTACCCGCTTTTTCTTTTTCTTCTTCGGGATATAAAACGGAAATATCTATCTTCGGAAATTGCAGTTCATCACCTTTTGAAAGTTTTTTAACCGGAATGTCATTCCGGGCGGCATAGTCCATAAATTCGTCGCGCAGTGGACACGACCCTGAAACATCTGCCACATACACAACCTTTGCCGGTATCTCATTTAAAACAGAAATCAACCCGCCGCAATGGTCATCATGAAAATGTGAGATAAAAATGCCGTCCAACTTATATATCCCGTTTCGGAACAAATAATCCACAACCTCGTTCTCTCCGCTGTATTCCGTGCCCGTGTCAATCAGAAAGTCTTTGCCGTCGGTGGTCTGAACCAAAGCACAATCCGCCTGACCGACGCTCAAAAACGTAATTTCAGTTGTGCGCGGAGGCAAAATCGCCCAAACCACGCCCGAAATAAGCATAAACGCACATAAACTCCACGTCGCAATCCGTATTTTCCATTGTTTTAAAACGCTAAGCAACAGAAACGATATAGAAAACATAAGCAAAGATGCAATAATCAGGCTGTTTAGCGGTATGTGAATCAAAGCGCCCGGAATTCCGGCACAAAACGCCGCCCACTTTGTTAAAAGGAACACACAGCCTTCGGCAATCAAAACGAATAAATGCAGTGGAACGAACAGCGCGATAATTGCCGCCGCGAACATAATCGGCATAAAAATTCCGATAAGTAAATTGCTGAGCACACCGACTGCAGAAAACTGACCGTAGTCCAAAACCAAAAACGGCAGTGATCCGATTTGTGC
>CAKSHV010000330.1 GCA_934457515.1 uncultured Clostridia bacterium | reverse complement strand
CGGTTTGCGGACGGCGACATAAAAAATTTGGTCACGCCGCCGTATGATATTATTTCTCCTGCCGAGCAGGAGGCGCTTTATAAAAAAGACGCGCACAATATTATCCGCTTGGAGTACGGAAAAGACGAACCGGGCGACACGGAAAACGAAAACAAATATACCCGTGCGGGCGCATATTTAAAGGATTTTATGGAAAAAGGGGTGCTTCAAACAGATAAGGCGCCGTCTTTTTATGTATACGAAGAAACATTTTCGCTGCCAAGCGGCGAAAAAAAGGCGATTAAAGGCATTATTGCGCGCGTGAAATTACAGGAATTTTCGGAGGGCGTGATTTTGCCGCACGAAGAAACGCTGTCCAAAGCGAAAGAGGACCGTTTTCAGTTAATGGAGCACACCTTTGCGAACTTCAGCCAGATTTATTCGCTGTATATGGACGAAAAAAAGGAAATTCCGAATCTTTTGGAGAGTGCCCCGAAAACAGAGATTGCTGATTTTGTGGATGAGGACGGAATTCGGCAGCGCATGTGGCAGATTTCGGACGCGGAATCGATTCAAAAAATCGAGCGTGCCTTTTCCGAAAAACAGCTTTTCATTGCAGACGGACACCACCGCTACGAAACGGGACTCCGTTTTAAAAAGGCGCACCCCGATTTGGAAAGCGCACAATACATTATGATGTTTTTAATCGATTTGGAAAATGACGGACTGGTGGTTTTCCCGACCCACCGCGTGGTGACAAACCTATCGTTTGATGCGGAAAAACTGCTTAAAAGCCTTACGGAGTTTGACGTTTCGGTGTGTGAAAAGGGAAAAGGAGACATTCAAGATAAATCCATGCCGTCTTTTGTGATGGTTTTGCCGGATAAAGATGTAGTTTTAACCTTAAAAAGCTACGACTATATCAAAAAAGCGATTCCAAGCGGGTCAGATGCGTATCGCACGCTTGACGTCAACGTGCTGCACAAGCTGATTTTGGAAAAACTCGGAATTGACAGTTTGAATATGGCGCAGCAAAAGAATTTAATTTACACCCGTTCCGAGCGCGAGGCGCGGGAGATGGTTTATGAGAAAAAAGCCGCGGTTTCGTTTTTGATGAACGCAACACGGGTGGAGCAGATTAAAGACGTTTCCCTTGCGGGCGAAAAAATGCCCCAGAAGTCAACTTATTTCTATCCAAAACTCAAAACGGGACTGGTTATGAACAAATTTTAATTTTTATTTAATATTTAAATGGTTGCAATTTAAATAAAAATGTGGTATATTAAATATAATTATGGAAAAATTTGACGAATCGGCGCCGCTTTCGTGCGCATTTTCGTTTATCTAAGGGAGTATCGGTATGAATGAATGGAACGCCTCGGCGGGGTCTTATATAGTCATCCGCGCAGAGGAGGACGGTGTTTCGATTATCGGCTTGACGCGGGGAAAGGACACAAAGTTGCATCACACGGAAAAATTAGACAAGGGCGAGGTTTACATCGCCCAGTTCACCGAAACAACATCGGCGATTAAGCTTCGCGGCAAGGCAAAGGTGTTTTGCGCCTACGGCGAAATTGACTGCGGCAAATAAGAGGTGCTTTTGGTATGTGGAATGTTATTTGGGTAACCGCTGAGGCGGATAAAGTGGAAAAAGCGTTAAAAAAACTGCACGGGCTTGGCATTTTAACCAAGCGCAGAACGTTTTTTGACGATGAACGCTGTTTTTTTGAAATACTGGTTCCGTCGGCGGAAACCGGGATTGCGCTGGACGCGCTTGTTGAATTGGAGTAGTTTTGGAGGGGTTTTGAAAGTGTCTGTACCGAATATCATAACGGTTTTCAGAATTTTGCTGATTCCTGTTTTTGTGACGCAGCTGTTTTCGGGGCATTACTA
>CAKSHV010000329.1 GCA_934457515.1 uncultured Clostridia bacterium | reverse complement strand
GCGAGTGGGTTGACAGAGGTGTGGTTGTAACGGTTCCGAAAGAAGCAAAAGACTGTTTTTGGGCGCCTGAGGTGCATAAGTACAAAGGTGCATTTTATATGTTTACGACCTATCTTTCTTCCGAAACCAACCACAGAGGCTGCACGATTTTAAAATCCGAAAATCCGCTCGGACCGTTTGTTGAGATTACGGATGGGCAGATCACCCCGAAAGACCGGGACGCAATCGACGGCACGTTTTATATAGATGAGGATGGGCAGCCATGGATGGTGTTTGTGCATGAGTGGACATCGACTGACGACGGAGTCGGCAGAATGGCGGCGGCAAAGCTTTCGGACGACTTGACGCATTTTGTGTCCGAGCCGATTGAGCTTTTTCGCGCGGATGAACCGAGCTGGACCGATTATAAAGTAACAGACGGCTGTTTTATGTATAAAACGGAAAGCGGACAGTTGCTTATGATTTGGTCGAATTTTGATAAAAATATGGGCTACTGCTTAGGCATTGCCCACAGCGACAACGGAAAAATTGACGGCAAATGGATTCAGGAGGACAAATTATTGTTTCAAAAAGGCATGTTTAGCGAGTATGACGGCGGTCACGGCATGATTTTTACCGATTTGGATTCACAAAAATACATAAGCCTCCATTCGCCGAATGCCGCTGTCGGAAATCGTAAAGAAAAGCCGATTTTTATGCCCGTTCGGGAGGCGAACGGTACGCTTGAATGCGTAAAATAAAGCAAAACAGCTTTGCAATAAAGAATATAAGGAGAGAAACAAAATGAAGGACACGTATGAAGCGAAAAATGCGGAAAATGCGCTTGAAACCTATGAATGGGACGATGTGTGGTTTGACCGGGCGGAGGACAGCAGCTTGCCGCGGGCGCTGATTTTGGGCGATTCTATATCACGCGGCTGCCGCCACGTTTTGGTGAAAAAAACAATCGATTTTCTGCATGCGGATAACTATGCCACGTCAAAAGCACTGGATAATGCGGCATTTCGCCCCATGCTTGAGGCGGTGTTCAGCCAGGAAAAGAATTTAAAGGTTGTTTCTTTTAACAACGGTCTGCACGGCTGGCATTTGCATGGTGCGGCATATAAGGCAGAATATGAAAAAATGGTTTGCCTGCTTGAAAATTTATGCGCAAAAAGCGGTGCAAAACTTGTGATTACTCTGACAACGCCGCTTCGAAACGGCGAGGATTTAAGCGAGTTTGACGCACGCAACAAGCGTGTTATCGCGCGCAACGAGATTGCAAAGGAAATTTGCGAAAAGCGCGGCCTTGTGCTGAACGATTTTTACACGCCCATGCTGGACAAGGAAGATTTATACATGCCGGACGGCGTTCATTTTAAAGAGCAGGGCTATGATATTTTGGCAATCCAAATGAAAAGCGTGATTCAAAAATTATTATAAGAAAAATTTCCCCGCCGAACCGTTCGGCGGGGAATTTCATTTTATTGATTATTTAAAGTGTATATAAAGTTGCTGAACGTGGTTGCCGTGTCGGCTCTTGAGGGTGCAGCTTTCGGATAGATTGCGTATTCATATCCGTTTACGGAATGAATATACATAATGCCTTTCTCAAAGCACCAGTTCATGGCAGACAGTGCGTAGTCAGCAATGTCGCCGCTGTCGTTGTAACCCGATTTTGACAAGTCCCAACCGTCACCCACGCTCATGTCAAGTCCTTTTGACTGCGCATACCGATAGAAGATAGTCGCAATCTGTTCTCTTGTTATAACATCATCGGGCGAAAAAGTCGTATCACCCGTACCGTTCAACACGCCGTTTGCTGCTGCCCATGCAATCGGTTTTTTGTACCAATCCTGCGTTAAATCCGAAAATTTTGAATTTTCGCTTGTTTCGGGAGA
>CAKSHV010000328.1 GCA_934457515.1 uncultured Clostridia bacterium | reverse complement strand
GTTATAAGGAGCAGGAGGTTTTGCACGAAACGGCAAGCCGATTGCAAAAGAAAATGGAAACGCTGATTTTGGGCGGTACAATCAGCCCGAAGAGCAGGGTTTTGTTTGTAAACGACGGTTCGACCGACAATACATGGCAGATTATTTCAGATTTGCATAAGGAAAATCCGCTCTTTTCGGGCGTGAACCTTTCGCGCAACCGCGGTCACCAAAACGCACTTCTTGCAGGGCTAATGATTGCGAAAGAAAAGGCGGATATGGTGATTTCCATGGACGCAGACTTGCAGGATGACATCGGAGCTGTTGATAAAATGATAGATAAATTTTATGCAGGGTGCGATATTGTGTACGGCGTGCGGTCGCAAAGAAAAAAGGACGGCTTTTTTAAGCGTTTTACAGCTGAGAGCTTTTACCGTATTATGAATTCTTTGGGCGCAGATACCGTGTTTAACCATGCGGACTATCGCTTAATGTCCAAACGTGCGCTGGAGGGACTTTCCGGATTTAGGGAAGTAAATCTGTTTTTGCGCGGCATTGTGCCGCTGATTGGTTACAGAACAGATGTTGTGGAATATGAGCGGGGAGAGCGATTTGCGGGAGAAAGCAAATATCCGCTGAAAAAAATGCTGTCCTTTGCCATGGAGGGCATTACATCCCTTTCCACAAAACCGCTGCACTGTATTTCCGCACTTGGCTTTTTTATATTTATAGTAAGCTTGTTTATGCTTGTTTATTTCATAGTCGAATGGGCGGTCGGAAAAACGGTCATCGGCTGGGCAAGCGTAGTTTGTTCGGTTTGGGCAATCGGCGGGCTTATATTGCTGTCGCTCGGCGTTATCGGCGAGTACATTGGGAAGATTTATATGGAAACCAAGGCGCGTCCGCGGTTTATTATTCAGGATGTTTTAGATGAGGAAGAAAAATGAGCAAATTACGGATAGATAAAACCGTTCTGAAATTTCTGCTGACGGGCGTTTTAAACACTTTAATCGGAACGGGCATCATGTTTCTTTTGTATAACCTTGCAAGGTGCTCGTATTGGGTTTCCTCTGCGGCAAACTATCTTGTCGGCGGGATTGTGAGTTTTTTCTTAAATAAATATTTTACGTTTCAAAACAAAACGTGGGAATGGGCACAGGCGGCAAAATTTGCCCTTAGTGTTGCAGTGTGCTGGCTGGTCGGCTACGGTTTGGCAAAACCGCTTGTTTTGTATTTGTTAAGGAGTTGCACGGTGAAATTGCAGGAAAATGCGGCAATGCTTGTCGGTATGTGCTTATATACGGCACTGAACTATTTTATGCAGCGTTTTTTCGCATTTGCAAAGAAAAAATAAATAGATGAAACGGAGAAAAAGAAATGATAAAGGCAGAAAAGAAAGTTTTAGAGTATATTAAATTACATATGCCGCTTGCAGTGTTTGTTTTATTTTTGACGCTGGGAATTGTTGTTCGGATTAAGCTTCGCGATGTAATCAGCGGCGACTATGCGGGTTGTTTACTTCCGTGGTATGAGGAAATAGCAAAGAACGGCTTGTCACAACAAGTTGGGGACTACAACTTTTTATATCAGTTTATGATTTGGATTTTCACAAAACTGCAAGTCTATCCGCTTTATGCGTATAAGGCAGTTTCGTGCGCGTTTGATTTTGTTTTGGCTTTTACAGGCGGCTTGATTGCTTACGAAAATACAAGTCAACACAAAAAATGGGGAGGTGTCTTTGCGTTTTGTGCGATATGGTTGTCACCTATGGTATTTTTAAATTCTGCCGCATGGGCGCAGTGTGATGCGATCTATTCCGCGTTTGCCGTTTTGTCCCTGTATTTTCTTTTGAAAGAAAAGTACACCGCCGCATTTATTTTGCTTGGCGTAAGTTTCACATTCAAATTC
>CAKSHV010000327.1 GCA_934457515.1 uncultured Clostridia bacterium | reverse complement strand
CATCACCGGATTGTCGCTTTTTTGGCGGAATGCCGAGCATATGTCATATCCGCTGCCGTCGGGCAGCATAATGTCTAAAATCAGCATGTCGGGCGTTGTTTTCGAAAGGGTGTCCAAACAATCTTTTACGTTTGACGCCGTTAAAACGGTATAACCGCGCCTTCGCAGCATGCGCGCATTGATTTGCAAAACGTCTTTCTCGTCTTCTACAATCAGTATGGTTGCTTTCTCACTCATCGCCCTTTTCCTCCGTCCCGGGCAGAATGAATGACACGGTTGTGCCTTTATCCTGCTCGCTTTCAATCCATATTTTGCCGCCGTGCGCGACTATAATTTTATGGCAGACATACAGTCCGATTCCGTGCCGCCAGTATTCCTTGCTGACCGAAACGTACCCCTTAAGCGCCTTTTGCTTCATTTTCTCGCTCATACCCTCGCCGTTGTCCGAAACCGAAATGAGCTGTCCTTCGCCGCAGCTTTTAAGAGAAAGTGTAATTTTGCCGTTTTTCGTGTGGCGCAGACTGTTTGATAAAAGATTGGTCACAACCTGCATAATCCGTGCGGAATCCGCCGCGATGGGCGGAAGAGAGGCATCTAAATCAAAACAAAGCTCATTCCCGCCCGTGTAATTTTTCAAAAAGTAGCTGTCCGCCGCCTCGCGCAGGAGCTTTGAAAGGCAAACGGGCGCAAGGTCAAGCGAAAGTCTGCCCTGTTCGATGGCAACCGTGTCCATAAGCTCAACCACAATGCGGTCAATCCGCACAACCATTTTTTCAATGGTCTTTTGATTTTCTTTCATCAGTTCAATTTCGGGATTTTGCTCGTCAAGCAGTTCATACGTGTCACGCGCATGCAAATTTATCGCGTTCAGCGGGTTTTTGATTTCGTGCGCCACAGTGGTTAAAAACACTGATTTTGCCTCGTCATGGCGCTTTAACTGTTCGTTTTGCTCGGCAAGCTTTACTCTTTGCTTTTCGTATTCGCGAAGATGCAAAAACAAAACCACACCGCAGGAAATGCACACTGCCGCGGTTGTCACCATTAAATCGGCAAGCATTTCCTTTTCGCTTTCAAACCACGTGACATATTCCGGTTTAAAATAGGCAAAAACCGAGATTGCCGCATACTCCGCAAATTCAAAAAGCGAAACCAACAGCGCCGTTTTTCCCTCCAGCATTAAAACCGTGAAGAGAATCGCGAATATGAAAAGGGACGGCATGCCGCCTTTATACCCGCCCGACGCGAAAAACTGCATGGGAAACAGAATCATGAAAATTGAAACCACCGTCACAAAATAGCCGATTTGATATTTTCCTGTTTTATACGTAAAAATCAGCAATCCCGCTGACAAAACGGCAAGCAAAGCACTAAGCAGCGCGCTTTGCACCATGCCCGTAAACAGGTTTAGTCCAAACGTTGCCACGCTGATTCCGACGCCGGCAAACGCCAGCACGTTAAACAGCCGCACGCGGAAATCCAGCCCGCCCGCAAAAAAGCGCACGCCGAACCGCTTTATTTTTTCATACATTCCGCTTCCTCCAAAATCTTTTTTATTTATTATATACCAACCCCACCCCGCATTTCAAGTGTTTTTTTAATGTTTCTCCGTGCAGAAAAAGAATTTTACGAATCTATTAATTTTTATTTTGGATAATGGTATAATGAAAGTACCACATACAACAATTGCATATAATAACAATGGATATTTCACCGATATCTTTTTTGTGATGCCTTTTTGGGCTTACACCACAGTTATGTTTGCTAAAAACGCAGGCTTAAAATATTGTGGTGTGAATCCCATTTTATTAAAGATTGTTGTGTGTGGTAACTCAAAATCTAAAGCCGCGTTTTTGTGCGTGGCGTAGGATTTCGCGCCACGCATTTTTTAAT
>CAKSHV010000326.1 GCA_934457515.1 uncultured Clostridia bacterium | reverse complement strand
AAACAGAATTCTTGTCAGCTTTGAAACGTCTTTGGGCGCATATTCCATGTGAATCATGCGTTCTTTTTTGGTGGTCAAAAGACGGATAACCGGCGGCTGAATAATCGGAACAAGTGCCATATAGGAATACGCCGCAACCATAATTGCGCCCAAATACTGCGAATTAAGTTTTTGCGCAACGACAATGGATGTCGGGCCGTCTGCCGCACCGATGATTGCGATAGACGCCGCGTCTTTAATGTCAAAAAAGCAGGACGCAAGGCAAAGGGTGAAGAAAATACCGAACTGCGCCGCCGCACCGAACAGCATAAGCTTCGGGTTGGAAAGCAGGGGACCGAAATCAATCATAGCGCCGATGCCGATAAACAAAATCAGCGGAAACAGCTCGTTTGCAATGCCCGCATTGTATAAAACGGTCAGCGCGCCGTCCGCGCAGATAGCGCCCGAGAACGGAAGATTAACCAAAATTGCGCCAAAGCCCATGGGCAAAAGCAGTGTCGGTTCCATGTCTTTTTTAACGGCAAGGTAAATCAGTATGCCGCCGATGAGCCACATGATGATTTGCTGCGGCGTGACCGACAGCGGATTTGAAATAACGGTTTGCATATTTTACGCCTCACTTTAGATTGTATATTTTATTTATTATACCATATTTTGGCGCGCAAATGTTGTTAAAAACGAAAAAAGTGTGTTAAGATTTCGTTAAGATTGCATATGCTGCATGCTATTTCTGTATGCCTTTGGTGTTTGCTTTTCATATTTTTTGAAAATTCTTGTAAAATAATTTGCATCATCCATTCCGATTTCAAATGCAATATCCTTAACGGATTTATCAGTCTTTTGCAATAGCTGTTTTGCCTTTTCAAACCGCAGAAAACGGATATAGTCGGTTACGCCCATATCAAAATTTTTCTTTGCAATCTGATACAGCTTTGTTTTGGAAATGAAAAACGTTTCGCATAAGCTTTTAACGGTTAAATTCTCCGAAAGATGCATTTCGATATAGGATTTTATCTGATAGGAAAGGACCGTTTTTTTATTTTCGATTATATGATTGCAGTACAAATAACAGGCGCACATGCTCATCATGCTGACGGCAGAATCAATAAGATGCTTGTCAGCAGTTTTCATCATTTGGAGTTCTGACAGCATTTTTTGGCTGTCAAGCCTGTATTTTTCGCAGATTTCAAGCGTTTTTTTAATCGTTTCCCGCTCTGTTCCTTTTAAAAGTACCTGACCAAGCATCATGTAGCCGATGATGACATCGTTTTCAATAATCGGAGCGATAGCCTCAAGCAGGTTCATATGGCAGCGGTATATATACGGCTTTTTGGTTTTGTCACAAATGTCAAATCCCATATTGTCGCATGCAAAGCATTTGTCGGAAAGCGTTTTACTTGTTCTAACCATCTTGCAAAAGCTGCCGATTTCTTCGGGACAGGAATGAATCCATGTCCTGTTTTCATCATACAAAACAATTGCAATCCCTGTTATGGTATAAAAATGTTCGGTTGCCTTTTTCAGCTCGTTTGAAACCACTTCAAGCATAAAATCCCACCTTTCTTTAATTGTATTATATATCATTTGAAACCAAAAATCAATCTTTTAAAAAATCAAAAATGCTGTTTTTATGGTTGGTTGTCTATTTCTTAATCCTTGCTTTTGTGCTAAAATGGCAGTATAATCTGATTCGGAGGTTTTGCTTATGTGGTATGAAAACGTGTTTCGCCGTCACCTTTGCGATATGCATATTGAGGACTGGAACGAAGAATTTTTATCCCGTTTTTCGCCCGAAATTTATCTTGAAAATTTGAAAAAGGCAAAAATTCAAAATGCTATGCTGTATTTTCAGTCGCATGTGGGACTTTGCTATTTTCCGACTGCTTCGGGC
>CAKSHV010000325.1 GCA_934457515.1 uncultured Clostridia bacterium | reverse complement strand
CGAATTCATTATATAATAGATTCAGACAAAAAACAAGGTCTGTTTTTATCATTTTTTAACACAATATTGCTATTTTTACAGAGGAAAAAAGCTATGTCCAAGAATACGGAACACAAAGCGGACATGCTGTATGAGCCGCATATTTTACCCGATCCGCAGATTCCTTTCATCTTTCATATGGATACCCGGCGTTACGGCAACCGCGATCTGCCCAACTGGCATACCAACTTAGAGCTGCTGTTTGCCACCAAAGGACGCGGCATTGCGTGCTTGGACTCCATCGATTATCCTTTTGCGGAAAATGAGATTGTGGTGGTCAACTCCCATGTTCTGCATGCCACCTATGCCGAGACGGGGACATTTGTGTATGATTGCCTGATTATCGACCACAATTTTTGCAAAGAATGCGGCATTGATACGGATAATCTGATTTTTGAAACGGTCGTGCGGGACGAGGCGTTAGCGGAATGCTGCAAAAATGTACGACGGGCGTATGCTGATGCGAGCGTCTGCCGGGCGGCAAAGATCCGGCGTGCGGTATTGGATGTACTCATCACATTAAGAGAAGCACACACGTTACGGGGGCGCGACAAGGATTTTCCGAAAGATATCGGTGCAGAGCGTGTAAAAGACGCGATGATCTACATACGGCAGAATCTGCGTGAGCCGCTTTCCTTGGCGGACATTGCCGCGCATGCCGGGATCAGCAAGTATTATTTTGCGCGCGAATTCAAGCGAGTGACCGGTCAGACGGCGGTGGAATATATCAATATTGCACGCTGCAAGGAGGCAAAGCGGCGCATCCGCGAGGGGGCGTCGGTATCCGAGGCGGCGCAGACGTATGGGTTTGAGAACCTATCGTATTTCACGCGGACATACAAGAAGTACATTGGCGAATTGCCGTCGAAAAAGGCGGCTGTGCCGCCTGCCGATTCTCACGCGCCAGCGTGAGTTTGCCGCCCCGTGAGGGGCGGCTGGGGGCCGTTGTTACTTTTCGGAAAAGTAACAAAAGGGGTAGCTTGGGAGGCTTGACTTTTTTCGAAAAGTCCGGAAAGAGGCTCTTAGGGAAACTTTTCTTTTCTCGAAAAGTTGCCAAAAGGACGGTTTTAATGTTACTTTTTCGCTTGTACGAAAAAGTAACCAAAAGAGACGTTTTTTACGTTCTTTTTGCTTCTGCAAAAAGAACCAAAAAGCAGACCGAGGGCTGCGGCCCTCTGGACTCCGGGGAACGGTTCAAAACCCGTGCGGTGGGATTATAGATAAAATTTGAAAGGTTCAGCGCATTAAGATTTTTTTGCGAAAATTTATAAGTGCCGCAAAACGCACGGCCATGTTTTGAACCGGTGCGAGCCGCGAGTTTTCATCTGACGCTCGGACGCGTCAAAAGTTGCCGGTGGCAAGTTTTGGCGTGTCGGAGACCGCCGAAACAGGGAGTATTGTGAGCGGACGCGAACAAGACGACCATGTTTCAAGGAGACTATCGCTAAATATCTGGATTTTGATTTAGGTCGGTTAGTGCTGGGGCTTGACGCCGCAAGCACTTGGTTAAATGGTAGAGTGCGCGTTATATTGGGGGCGGTGGAAATGAAAATTGGTGTAGAGGGGAATTTAGAGTAAAACCATGGTTTGACATGACGAAAAAATGACGTGGCTGGTCGAGATTTTGAGATTTCTCCAAATGTTTCTGTGTGCAGAAAATTGGAGCTTTTTCACTCTCTTACAAAGTTTTTCTCTTTCTCAAAGATAGCTTTCTGCTCTCTTAAAACCTACCTTCCACCAAACTTTTTCTTTTTATGAAACACATAACCTGCTGTCCGCCCAAATCAAACCTTGCCTTTTTATAAATACCTACAAATCCTTGCGCAGTAAAGTTACCCTTTCGCACCGGTTCAAA
>CAKSHV010000324.1 GCA_934457515.1 uncultured Clostridia bacterium | reverse complement strand
AAAGCGTCGTCAAGCGTTTGAAATGCCAGAAAATCCACATCAAACAGTTTGTTAATCACATATTCTTTGGCGCTGTTTTCGGTAATCACTTCATGAAAATTCCCGAAATATGCGCGGTGATGTTTGAAAAACGTATACACAATGCTTGAAAGATTGTGCTCTTTCGCAAGTGTTTCGCATGTGCGGATTAAAAGCTGATGCCCCCTATGTACTCCGTCAAAATTACCGAGCGCAACGCAGGAGGAGAAAAATTGTGTGTGATCCTGCGGAATCAAAACCGTTTTCATTTTAAGCCGCACCTCCTTTTTATGTCAAAATTAAGCAAGCGGTGTTTCTTTTAAAACGTCTGCGGGCGAAAGCATAACTGTGTCCGCCTTGCCGCTTTTCCATAACTCTTCAAATTCTTCAAGCGTGATTGCACTGTCAAGCGAAAATCTGCCGCATTTGCAGCGAATAAGCGACTCCATATAGGCACAGCTGTTAAGTGCCACACCCAAATCCTCGCACAGGGTTCTTATGTAGGTACCCTTCGAGCAATGCACCATTATTTTAAATGTACCCTCTTTTAAATTTTCCTCTAAAAGCGAAATATCGTATATTTCAACTTTTCTTGGCTTGCGCTCGACCTCAACGCCTTTTCGCGCAAGATTATAAAGCTTTTGCCCGTTTATTTTAATCGCCGAATACATGGGCGGAATCTGCTCGATTTCACCGACAAAATCGGAAAGAACGGATAAAAGCATTTCTTTGGTTACGTGTGAAAAAGGCGCTTCTTTTACCACTTCGCCCTCGGCGTCCTGCGTGTTGGTGGCTTTGCCGAGGCAGACAGATGCAATATATCCCTTTGTGCCGTCCATAATCATTTGCGAAAGTTTTGTGGACTCTCTGCCGATGCAAATCGGCAAAACGCCCGTTGCAAGCGGGTCAAGTGTTCCGGTGTGCCCCACTTTTTTAATTCCCGTTATTCTGCGGATAACCGCAACGACAAAATGCGAGCTTTTGCCTTTCGGCTTATTGATGTTTACAATTCCCGTCAAATAAATTCCTCCAGCGCTTTAACGATTTTCTCTTTCGCCTCTGTAAGCGGCATGTCCATGGTGCAGCCCGCGGCTCGCGCGTGTCCGCCGCCACCGAAAGCCTTCGTAAAATCAGACGCGTTCACATATCCGTTCGTGCGCATGCTGACCTTGGTTTTGCCGTCCGACTGCTTAATAATCATGGCAACCTCAACTCCCTCAATACTCTTCGGAATATCGGTTAAACCCTCAGTGTCTTCTTTTGTGGCGTTTAATTTCTTTAAATTTTCTTCGCTTATGCAGGCAATCGCCGCTTTTCCGTCAAAGAAATACTCTAAATTGTCAATCACATACGCCCGAACGCGCATAGCGCTTTGACTGTTCGTTAAAAATAATTTCTTGTTAAACACTGCAATATCCGCGCCGGATTCCATAAGCGACGCCGCAATTCTGTGCGTTTTCGCCGAGGTGTTGGTAAACTGAAAACAGCCGGTATCGGAGGCGATAGAACCGTACAGCAGCGATGCCTCGGTTTCATCTAACGCAATCCCCGCCTCTTTGAAAAATCCAAATAAAATTTCACCGGTAGAGGACGCCGTCCCCTCCACATAGTTTAGCTGACCGTAACCGATATTGCTGATGTGGTGGTCGATATTCACCGTCGTTTTGCCCGCATAGAACACATCTTTATACTCGCCTAAGCGCTTATCGTCGCCGCAGTCTAAGGCAATGCACAAATCATAGGACTTGTTGTTTTCGCCAATCTCCGTAAAATACGGATACCCAAACACATCTGCCATAAACTGCAGGCGTTTCGGAACCGTGCCTGCAACATAAGCGTCCGCCGATTTACCCATTTTTTTTAACACGTGCGTTAAGCAAAAC
>CAKSHV010000323.1 GCA_934457515.1 uncultured Clostridia bacterium | reverse complement strand
GTGTTGCCCGCGCCAATAAAAATAAGGGCAACCATATTATAACCAGCAAAATCGAACATCATGCGGTTTTGCACACCTGCAAAGCGCTTGAAAAAGAGGGCTTTGAAGTTACCTACTTAGACGTGGACGAATATGGCAGAATTTCGCTTGAACAGCTGGAAAATGCCATTACCGACAAAACGATTTTGATTACGATTATGTTTGCGAACAATGAAATCGGAACCATTGAACCGGTTGAAAAAATCGGCGAGATTGCGCATAAGCACGGCGTATATTTCCATTGCGATGCGGTGCAGGCTGTCGGCCATGTTCCGGTTGATGTGGAAAAAATGCATATTGATATGCTGTCTATGTCTGGTCATAAATTTAACGGTCCGAAAGGTATCGGCGCACTGTATGTCAGAAAAGGCGTTCGGCTGCAAAACTTAATCGAGGGCGGCGCACAGGAGCGCAACAAGCGCGCAGGCACCGAAAATGTTCCCGCAATCGTCGGCATGGCAGAAGCACTTCGGCTGGCTGTTTCCGAAATGGACAAACACAACGAAAACTTAATCCGTATGCGTGACCGCATTATAAACGAAATCATCGAAAACATTCCTTATGTCCGCTTAAACGGTCATCCGACCGAGCGTCTGCCGGGCAATGTGAATCTGTCGTTTGAATATATTGAGGGTGAATCACTGCTTCTTTCCCTCGACTTAAAAGGCATTGCAGCATCCTCAGGCTCTGCTTGTACCTCCGGTTCACTCGACCCGTCACACGTGCTTCTTGCCATCGGTTTAACGCATGAAATTGCGCACGGCTCGCTGAGAATCACCCTTGGATATGAAAATACGGACGATGAAATCGATTATCTGTTCTCGGTTCTTCCTGAAATCGTTACCAGATTGAGAAACATGTCGCCCTTATACGAAAAAGTTTTGAAAGGAGAGAACAAATAATGCAATATACAGAAAAAGTAATTCAGCATTTTACAAACCCGCAGAATGTGGGCGAAATTGAAAACGCGGACGGCGTTGGCGAAGTTGGCAACGCAAAATGCGGCGATATTATGAAAATGTATCTTAAAATCGATAATGATGTCATTACCGATGTTAAGTTCAAAACCTATGGCTGCGGCGCGGCAATTGCCACCAGCAGTGTTGCAACCGAAATGATTAAAGGCAAAACGGTTGACGAGGCGTTAAAGCTTAAAAACAGCGAGGTTGTAGACGCGCTCGGCGGTCTGCCGGATATTAAAATCCATTGCAGCGTTTTGGCGGAAGAGGCAATTAAAAAGGCAATCGGCGACTACTATAAGAAAAAGGGAATTTTGGTAGACGATGCCGAAGATTGCAGCGGTTGCTGCTGCAGCTGCGCCAAAGCCGAAGAGCACGGCCATTCGCACGAAGAATAATCACGAACTTAAAAAGCACCCTGAAAAGGGTGCTTTTTTTATGTCTATCCAATCGGAACGGTTGACAATTTTTTTAATCTCATGTATAATTTATCCAAAGAATAGAATGAGGGTGTGTGTGATGGAATTATGGAACGAATTTGAAAAAGAGGAGTTTACATTTGAGGGGAAACGGGCAATTTTGGTTTTTCCGCGCAAGGCGGACAAAAACAGAAACTGGCTTTTAAAAACCGAGTATTGGGATGCATTTCCCGCGAGGGAAATTGACCTGGTGTCGCGCGGATTTCATTTGGCATACATTCAGAACGAAACGCGGTTTGCTACCCGTGCGGACTGCGACAGAAAGGCGCGTTTTGCCGATTTTCTGATTCAAAAATATAATCTTTCTGAAAAATGTGTGCCGGTGGGTTTAAGCTGCGGCGGGGCGCATGCGGTGAATTTTGCGGGATTTTACCCCGAAAAAATCGCGTGCCTGTATATCGACGCGCCGGTTTTAAACTTTTTAAGCTATCCGGGGA
>CAKSHV010000322.1 GCA_934457515.1 uncultured Clostridia bacterium | reverse complement strand
TCTATATTTGTAAATTTCTGCAATTTTGTGAAAAAAAGGCTTGCTTTTTTTAAAAAAAGCGTTATAATCTAAGGTAGAATCGGATAAAAAGAAAGGGTGGTTTTGAAAATGGAAAACAGAATTGTGAGAAAAGACAAAGATTTAGTCATTGTCGGCGGCGGTATCCCGGGCATTGTAACAGCCATTCAGGCAGCGCGCTTAGGGCTTACGGTTGCCCTTATTAACAACCGCGGTTACATGGGCGGCAACGCCAGTGCGGAAATAGACGTAAATATTTCAGGTGCTACAGGCGTTCAGGAGTTTAACTACTTTGCGCGCGAAACCGGCATTATGGAAGAACTCATCATCGAAAATATGCACAAAAACGTGATGGGCAACCGCTATGTGTGGGATGCTGTGCTGACCGATAAACTGCTGAAAGAAAAGAACATTGAACTGTTTGCAAACACCAATATCGATAAGGTGGAAACCGAGGGTGATAGAATTGTATACGTTTCGGGCAGTCAGCTGGCAACCGACACACGTTTTGAATTTTTTGCTCCGCTTTTTGTAGACGACACCGGCGACGGCACGGTGGGCTACCTTTCAGGCGCGGAATTCCGCTACGGCAGAGAGGGAAAAGATGAGTTTAATGAGCGTGTTGCCCCCGACAAGCCGGACAATCATGTGCTCCCCAGCACTTTAAATTTCGTCGCAAAGGACATGGGCAAGCCCGTTCCGTACACACGCCCCGATTTTGCACTGAATTTATTCGAAAGAAGCGACATTTTAAAATACCGCGTTATTCCCAAAAACGGATTTACATACTCCCAGTGGTTTTATGAAATTGACGGCGACAAGGACCAGATGAAAGACGCCGAAGAGATTATCATGCATCACAAAAGCTTGATTTACGGCATTTGGGACTATATTAAAAACAGCGGCGAATATGATTCGGAAAATTATGATTTGCAGTATGTTTCCCCCGTTCCGGGCAAGCGTGAAAGCCGCCGTCTGGTCGGCGATTATATGCTGACCGAAACAGATGTTTTTGAACAGTCGGATTTTGATGATGTTGTCGGTCACGGCGGCTGGTCGATTGACCTGCACGCGATTCGCGGTTTTTATGCAACCGAGCCGATTAACAAGCACATCATGTTAGACGGCATTTTCCAAATTCCGTATCGCTGCGGCTATTCCAAAAACATCAGCAACCTGTTTGCAGAGGGTAGATGCATGTCCACAACCCACGTGGCATTCGGCGCAACCCGCGTTATGGCAACTCTTGCCACCCTCGGTCAGGCAAACGCCGTTGCGGCATACCTTTGCAAAAAATATGATACCACACCGCGCGGGGTTTATGAAAATCACCTGCACGAGCTGCAAACCGAGCTTTTGAAAGAAGACCAGTACATCATCGGCAAGCCTTATAAAGACGAAAAGAATCTGGCGCAAAAAGCTGCCGTTTCGGTTTCCTCGGTGCGCGATCTTGCTTCAAAGCGTCAGGACGGCGCAGATGTTTTAGACAGAGACATTTCCATTTCTCTGCCGGTTCTGAAAACATTCAAGGGCGTGAAAGTGCTACTAAAAGTGCTTGCCGATACAGAGCTTTCCTATTATGCGGCACTGCCGGACAAGGGCGAAAACTTTAATCCCGAAACGGTTGTTTCGGAGAATAAATTGCAGCTTGAAAAAACGGCAGACTTTGAATGGATTGCTCTGCCGTGCGATTTAACACTGGAAAAGGCTGCAAACGTTTTCTTTGTGCTTTGCGCCAACGAAAATATTAAAATTGCATTTTCAAACGCACCGCTCACCGGCGTTATGTGCTCGGTTCATGATGAAAACCACGGCGTGACCATTGTAGACCGCCACACATTAGGTCCGAAAGAGGATATGTGGCACCGCTGGCACAAAATGGCTTGCTTTGAGGCGGTTGAAAAAGAAC
>CAKSHV010000321.1 GCA_934457515.1 uncultured Clostridia bacterium | reverse complement strand
GATTTGCACCACAAACTTAATCATGGCGGGAATGGGTTTTCGGTCGTCCAAAACGCCCAAAACCACAATAATCATCGCGCCGATGATAATGCCGATAAACTCGTAAGGCAGCTTGCAGAAGCAAACAACACTTACCATAAATCCGAACACAATGGCAATGCCGCCAAGCCGCGGAACGGGCTTTTTGTGCATTCTGCGCCCGTCTTTCGGCACATCCACCGCACCGATTTTATAGGCGATTTTCACCGCCAAAGGGGTTGCCGAAAAGGCAGCGAGAAACGCCACCAAAAACGCTAAAATCAGCAAAAGACTCTCTGTTTGCATTTACATTTACCGCCTATCTTTTTAAGTCCAAAGGACTCTCTTTTTTACGCCTGTTTAAACACACTGCCCAAAATTTCAATACCCTTTTCAATGTCCGCCATGGACGGAATAGAATAGTTTAAACGAAGGGTTGAGGTCGGCTTTGTCACATCGGTCATGAATGTGTAGCCCGGAATGTAGCAAACGCCCTTTGCAACCGCTTTTTCCATTAAGGCGCGGGTGTCGCTTCCGTCGTTTAAATCGCACCATAAGAACAAGCCGCCCTCGGGAGAGGTGTGGGTTGCCTTTTCGGGGAAAAACTCGTCTATACACTTCATCATTAAATTGCACTTGTCGCCGTACAGCTTGCGGCATTTTTCAATGTGCGCGTCATACCCGTCCGAATTGATGAATTCGTTGGCAACAATTTGCGACAGCATGGTGGTGTGCACGTCGATAACCTGTTTTGCCACAATCATTTTTTCCAATACCGCGCGCGGTGCACAGCCCCAGCCTACGCGAAGTCCCGGCGCAATAACTTTGGAAAGAGTGCCCGCATAAACCACGCGGCCGTTTTTATCCATTGACTTCATAACAGGCACTTCACTGCCCGCAAAGCGCAGTTCGCCGTACGGATTATCCTCTAAAATCATAAAATCATATTTGTCCGCAAGCTCTAAAATTGCCTTGCGCTTTTCTATAGACATGGTTACGCCGCCGGGGTTTTGGAAAGTCGGAATTGTGTATAACAGTTTAACTTTTTCTTTTTTGCACAAGTCTTCTAAGGCATTCACGTCCAGTCCGTCATTTTCAAGAGGAACGCCCATACATTTTGCATTGTACGAACGGAACGTGTTTAAGCCGCCGATAAAGGTGGGGGCCTCAACCGCCACAACATCGCCCTCGTTTAACAGGCATCTTGCGGTAAGGTCAATCACCTGCTGACCGCCGGAGGTGACCATAACGCCGTTTTCCTCCATGTTCACGCCAAGCTTTTTCATGCGCTCGGAAAGGGAGGCAACCAGCGGTGCATAACCGTCGGTTACGCCGTATTGCAGCGCAAGAGCAGGATTTTTCGCCAAAATCTCATCAGTCTTTTTCGCGATGAAATCAGCGGGAAGTGTTGTCGGGTCGGGAACGCCTGCGGCAAAGGTAATCAGGTCCTTCGACTGGGACATTTTCAAGACCGCACGGATTGCCGAGCCTTCCATATCTTTCATCTTATTTGAAATGTTATACTTCATGTCTTTCACCTCATCAACAATTTGCTATTGTATATTTTAACACACGAAGCCTCAAAAAGCAAGCCCATCCGCCGAAATATCACAATTTTTACATACAAATGCAGAAATTGCCAAGATGAAAAAACCTTTTTTCATGTTTTTTCACAGAAAGGAGGTTGAATTTTCAAGAGAACTATAGTATAATAAATTCGGTACATATTTAATTTGCCAAAATAAAGGAGCGTTATTCCAAATGGAGAAACTAAAAGTTTTAGTTCTGTTCGGCGGTCAGTCGTCCGAACATTCGATTTCGGAGCTTTCCGCAACGAATATTATTTCCAATTTAAATACTGATAAATACGAGCTGTACTTGGTCGGCATCACGCAGGCAGGCAAATGGTACCTGTACG
>CAKSHV010000320.1 GCA_934457515.1 uncultured Clostridia bacterium | reverse complement strand
CGTTGAAAAAACCACCAAAAAGCTGTTTGACAAAAAGGAAATTTGAGGGGTATATTCATACACAAAAAAGGATAGAGTGCAAACTCTATCCTTTTTCCTTGTTATTCTTCTTCAAAAAAGTCTTTTCCCAAGCCACAGGTGGGGCAGACCCAATCCTCGGGAACGTCCTCCCATGCCGTGCCGGGCGCAACTCCGTTTTGTGGGTCGCCAAGCTCGGGATCGTATACATAGCCGCATACACAAACATATTTTTTCATCATATTTCCTCCTTAGTAATTTTCTGCGTGAACTTCAAAATAGCTCTTCGGATGCGCGCAGGTGGGGCAAACTTCGGGTGCTTTGGTGCCGACAATAATGTGTCCGCAGTTTCTGCACTCCCAAACTTTAACCTCGCTTTTTTCGAACACTTTTGCACTTTCCACATTGGAAAGCAGTGCGCGATAGCGCTCTTCGTGGTGCTTTTCAATGGCAGCAACCAATCTGAATTTAGCGGCAAGCTCCAAAAAGCCTTCCTCTTCAGCCGTTTTGGCAAAGTCTTCATACATGTCTGTCCATTCGTAGTTTTCGCCCTCTGCCGCACTCTTTAGATTCTCTGCCGTGTCGCCAATGCCGTTTAATTCCTTAAACCACATCTTGGCATGCTCTTTCTCATTGTCCGCCGTTTTTAAAAACAGCGCCGCAATCTGCTCGAACCCCTCTTTCTTTGCTTTGCTCGCAAAATAGGTGTACTTGTTTCTTGCCTGAGATTCCCCCGCAAAAGCTGCCTCTAAATTTTTCTCGGTCTGCGTTCCCGCATATTTATTTGCCATTTTAAAGCCCTCCGAATCATAATTTGCTTAGAAATAACGCTTCAGCATACCCTCAAAGCCTTTTCCGTGTCTTGCCTCGTCTTTTGCCATCTCATGCACGGTATCGTGAATTGCATCGTAGCCCAATTCCTTTGCTTTCTTTGCAAGGTCTAACTTTCCGGCGGTTGCGCCGCACTCTGCCTCTGCACGAAGCTGCAGATTCTTCTTTGTGGACGGCGTTACAACCTCGCCCAAAAGCTCTGCAAATTTTGCAGCATGTTCAGCCTCTTCCAAAGCTGCGCGCATGTAGAACTCGCCAACTTCCGGGTAGCCCTCGCGGATTGCCTGACGGCTCATTGCGATATACATACCAACCTCGGTGCACTCGCCTTCAAAATTTGCTTTTAAGCCTTCATAAACTTCGGGATCAATCTTATCTTTCGCGCCGACGCCGATAACGTGCTCGCAAACAAAGTTTAAAGCGCCCTCTTCCATAACTGTGAATTTAGAACCCGGAACACCGCACTGGGGACATTTTTCCGGCGGGTTTTCACCCTCATAAACATAGCCGCATACGGGACAAACAAATTTTTTCATCATAATCGCTCCTTTACATTTTATAAATTATTTATTAGAATTGCAGTTTTTGCAACTTCCGACGCAGTAAATATCCGTATCATCAACCGTAAATCCCTCAAGAGGAATGTTTGGCTGCTCTAAAACATCAAAATCGTAAATCTTGCCGCACACCTTGCAACGAAAGTGTCCGTGCAGGGAAATGTCGCCGTCAAACCGAACCTGCTGACCGTCAATGGTGATAACCTTAACCAGTCCCTTATCCCCCAAAACTTTTGTGGTGTTATACACGGTGGTTCGGGAAAGAGTCGGGTTGTCTTTAATCAGCGACTCATAAATTTCATCAACCGTCGGGTGCGTTTTATGCGACAGGATATACTCAAGTATTTTAATGCGCAGCCCGGACGGGCGGATATCATATTTGTTTAAAAGCTCTATCGCAGTCACACGCTCATCTCTCTTTGTAATTATTTCAATGTTGTAATGATTACAATAATAATATAACACACTTTAATTCATTTGTCAACACTTTTTTGAAAAATTTTTTAAAAAAATAAAAGGATGCAATTTCG
>CAKSHV010000319.1 GCA_934457515.1 uncultured Clostridia bacterium | reverse complement strand
CGGAATCGGCTGGGCGAAACCGCCCGCACCATGATGCAGTTTTTCACAGCAGAAAAAATTCTTCCGCTGTGGGAAGAGGCAATAAAACGCCTGATTCATCCCGAAACCGAAGTTGTTTCCGCGCCGGCAGAGGATGAAAATGTGCCCGAACAAAGCAAGGAACAGCCCGAAACCGTTCAGAACCCGGTTGAACCCGCCGAAGAACCAAGCGATTTTGCGGCGGATGAAGAAACTTTGCAGCCTGAGCCGCAGGAAAATGCGGAAACTGAGAGCGAAAACGCCGCAGACAGCGAAGTTTTAGCCGAAACGAGCGCTGAAAGCGAGCGGGAAACGCCCGCTGAAAAGCAGGACGAAACCGAACCGAAAGAATAAAATATAAAAAAGCCATTGGCGAATCGCCGATGGCTTTTTATTTTAGTGCGGGGCGCCGGACGAGCGCCTGAAGGCGCAAAACCACCTGATTCCTTTTTCGTTTAACTTGCTCGCGCACGTTAAACGTGACTCCCTCAAGAGCGCCTATCTCTTATCCGTATTATCTATTATCTAAAAAACCGCCCTGAAGGGGCGGTTTTTCATCTTTTATTTTTCTACTCTTTGCAAAACATAAGTTCCCGCGGCGTTTTCGCCGCCGTACCCGTCCGCTGTGATTTCCACTTTCAAAGCGCCGCCGTCCAGATAACAAAAAATGTAACCCGAATTTTGCAAACTGTCAAAATAAGCGCCCGCCGCGCGCAGTGCAGCGTCCGGCTCGGTGTAAATAAAGCCGCGGTCGGTTTCGTCCGCAAGGGTAATTTCAATGCCGTTTTTGATAACTTTCAGTTCGGTGATCACCGCGCCCGTGTCGTCCGTTTGCGCCGTAAGCGAAATATTTTCGCCGGCAAACGAGCCGGAAAATTTGGCACGGAAGAGCATTTGTTCCGCGCTTTTTTGTATTTCCGTCAGCTTTACTTTATACTCTGTGCCAAATGCATTGTCGAAAAACGGTATTTTTTCACTGAGATAGGCAGAAAGCTCTGCCCATTTTCCGCTCTGCTGCAAAGCATTCGCATAGGCTATCGCCCCGTCGCCCTCGGCAGCATAATACACTTTAGAAACCGCCTGAACATCCTGCTGCAAATCCTTTTGATAATCGGGGCAGTCGGCATACAGCGGAATCTGCTCCGAAAGATAGGTAAGACAAAGAGCGTACTTTTTGTTTGAAACAAGGGTTAACACCATTTGCTTGGTTTCGATGTATTGTGTTTGGCGGATGACATACAAAATTGCCTGACGATCGTTTTGCAAATCGGCATAAAAATGCGGATTTTCCTGCACAGTGTAGCTGTATAAATCAATGCACTCCACCGCCTTTTGATACTCGCCCGCCGCAACATAGTTCAAAACCGCGTTTTTAATATTCACATAATCGTCCTCCGCAGCCTCTTTGGCGGACGAGGTAACGCCCACCAAAAAAATGCAGAGTAAAATGCAGATTATTTTTTTCATACCGTTCCTCTGTTTTCTTATTTGTAGAAAGCAACATAGCCTTTATATGCCTGGTACACATCAAATTTCGCCGAGATTTCAAAGGGCGAATGCATGGAAAGAAGGGGCACGCCGCAGTCGATAACATGCATGTTCAAAACCGCCAGATACTGGGCAACCGTGCCGCCGCCGCCCTCGTCGACCTTGCCGAGCTCACTGGTCTGCCAAACCACGCCGTCGCGGTCCAAAACGCTTGTTACATGGTGCACAAACTCACACGAGCAGTCGCTTGTGCCCGATTTTCCGCGCGCACCTGTGTACTTCATTAAAGACACACCCTTGTTCAAAAAGGCGCTGTTGTTCTTTTCCATCACACTCTCAAAGTTCGGGTCGAGCGCCGCCGTAACGTCGGAAGACAGACAGGTGCTGTTGGTAAGCGCCCTGCGTACCGAAAGGTCTGTGTAAGAATCCTGCGTTTTGTCACACA
>CAKSHV010000318.1 GCA_934457515.1 uncultured Clostridia bacterium | reverse complement strand
ACATACAAATACCCTTCAGGATAACCTCCGAGACTCTGCGCCTTAACATCATATCCGAGAAGAGAAACAATGATTTTGATTCCTGCCCGCGCCGTAATAATATCGTCGGGTTTAAAAAGACCGTTTCCCACACCTGTTACAATTCTCATATCCGCCGCCGTTTTTATTGCGCCCGACATTGGGTTTTCTGCGGTTACATCGGAAAAACCGGTATTAACGGCTGCAAATTCTTCCATTCCGGTAAGTCTCATGGCAGCCCCGGTAAATTCCGCTCTCGTTACAGGCTTATACGGGAAAATATTGTTCCCGTCAATTATTCCGAGCTGTTTGAGAAAATCAATTTCTTTTTTATGAGCGCCGTTATATTCCGTCAATGCAATGCTTTCATTTGCGGAAATACCATCATCTCCGAAAACGCCGAAGGAACATACCGACATGAGAAAAATACAAACCAAAAATAATGTAATTATTCTTTTTTTCACTTTTTTTCTCCTTATAACCTTTAAATTTTTCAGTCGCCTTGCAAAAGCTTTCCGGCATTGAGCGCATGCGCCCGGGTCTCTTAAAAAACATACATGGCAACTCTGTCAATATTCAAAACCGCTTCGGAACTTAAAAATGCGGAAAAATCACATCGGTTTATGCTTTTTACCGCCGGCCATTGCTCCATTCCGAAATAGCTGTCTGTCTCACACATCAACCTGCCATCGAGGCAGTAACGCGTTTTCGCCTTTCCGTCGCTTTGAGGCGAATACTCAATACGAAGCACATACTTCTTGCCGAAAACAAGCTCTTCCGCAAAAACAGTGCCCAGACCCAGGTCTTTTTCCCTGTGAGAAAGCGAAAACATTGCTCCCTTTTTTATTATGCACCATTGCAACGCCGTATCGCCGACGGAATTATAAAAAAGCTCGTTTCCCGACGCCTTTTCCACCGAAAAAGTCACCTCGTATGCATACGTTTCAGCGCTTGCGGCAGTTATCTTAAATCTAACCGATGTGTTTTCGCCCCTCACGGTTTTCAGGGACAATACGCCTTCTTCCGCAGTTATGCTGCCGCTTTTTGCAACGCAGCTGCACTCACTCGGTATTCCAAAAGAAAAGTCGCTTTCATAAAGCAGCTTATCCTTTATTGAAATTTTTTCTCTTTCCCTGTTTTCCGGCGAAAATGCTTTTTCAAAAAATCTGTCCCTATATCTTTCAAATGCGGGCATTTCATTTCTTTTACCCGCAAGTGAATAGCAGGCAGACATCATACCCTGCGTTCCCATATAGGTTGCGTTAACATCTCCCTCCGCCAGCCCGAGTCCGACATTTACACCTTGAGAAACAGGCGAGCTGCCGTATCTGTTATACGAAAAACCGCCGTCCGATTTTTTAAAGACCTTTGCTTTGTCTATTGACTTGCGGATAATGCTTATCAGATTGTTTTTCAGAAGCCTTCCGCTCTCAGACGCGGCAAAATCATGCTGCAATCCTTTTGCATTATTCAAAAGGATCAGCGGATTCCATACAGAGGTAATGTATGACGGCGTTTCATCAGATAAAATAACATCAATTGTATTTTTAAAAATTTCACCTGTATTCGGAATCGGCTCTGCTGCTGTTACGAATACGGACGAAATTTTCATCGCCCCGTTTACTGCCGCATAATTTATGCTCCCTTCGGTTTCTCCTTTTCCATACCAAAACCCGTTTCTGTTTTGCTTTGCTTTCAGAAAATCCATTGCGATTTTCAAATAATCGGGTTTATTTTTTATTGCATTTACAGAGCTTGCAATCCTATGTCCTGCCGTATATGCATCATTTTCTTCAAAGCAGCTGTCAAGCCATTCGGAAAAGCTTTCGATTGAGCTTAAATATCCCCCGGCGCCGTCCGCACGCATCACCATATACGTTCTGTGCGCTTCGGGCGGCGGAAATAACGGTGTAATTCCATATCTGTTCAGCGCTCCCATAGCC
>CAKSHV010000317.1 GCA_934457515.1 uncultured Clostridia bacterium | reverse complement strand
ACCAAAGTGTATATTTGTTTGGCGGCGTGAACAATTCGGGCTGTCTGAAAAGTGTGCTTTGCTATAATGTGTCAAGCGGGACGTTTTCGGAAAAAGCAGATATGGCAGAGTTTAAGCACAGCGCGTTTGCTCTTAAAATGCAGGATAAAATTTATGTTATCGGCGGAAACAACGATGTGCCGAAAAACGGAGAGGACCGCGTTATAAACGGCTCGGGGGCGGCAGCATCGGTTTTAACGGCTGCCTATGAGTATGACCCGGCGCAGGACACATGGTCGCCGCTTGTGGATTTGAATGTGCTGTCCTTCGGCGGAGCACCTGTTTATCATAATAACGATGTGTATTACATCGGCGGTCTGTACGGTTCGGATTTTGCATCTGTCGAACATTACAGAGGCTTTGACGTGCCGCAGAATATACGTGCAATCATGCAGGACGACAAAATAGAGCTTTCCTGGAACGAGGTGAGCGGAGCAACGCATTATTATGTGGAAAAAGACGGCGTTGTTTTGGACAGGCAAACAACCGTGAATGCAAAATTTGATTATGTCAGCGGCACAGTTCACTCATTCCGTGTGCGCGCCGAAAAAGACGGAATGAAGTTTGCATGGAGCAAGGTTGTTACCAACAACGAAAAAGAGCAAATGGAAGATGCTCTTGTGACGGACGGCGGCAATTATTTTCGAACGTTTAGAGACGACACTGATGTGCATTGGTATAAAATTAAAATCAACGAACCGCGCTCATTGAGCCTTAGAATAGAAAATATTCCGAGCGGTAACAAATACCAGGCAGCACTTTGCGACTTCAGCGGAAATGTTTTGACTTACGGAAGGGAAGAAGACGGAAAAATAATTATTGACAAATTCTCGTTAGAGCCTTATACTTATTATGTAAAGGTTTTCCAATTGTCATGCGAAAATGCCGACAGAAGTTACAAGTTAAACCTTCAATTAGACCCGGAGGTATCGAGTTTACTGCCGCAGCGCATATTTGCAGACTTGTTAAAACCGGCTAATGCAACAATAGAAACCTCGGGTATAAAATTAAACCGCCTGGAAGACTATCCGAATGCAGACTTTTCATTCGGAAAGGAAACAGAAACAGCAGAGAAAGTTTCGCTGCCGATAAACGACAATAGCGATTACGATCAAAAATTTCCGTATGTCAAAGAAATTTTAAGTGAGCGCAAAAAAAGCCGCGCCGCGGAAATTGCACAGCAAGCCGTTGTTCAATCGGATGCACTTGCAGGCGACGAGCCGGATGATGGAAAAAGAATGAATGTGTATGAGTATGACAACTTTACAGAACGTCATACCAGCAGAGATGAAGAACATGAAATTTCATTGCCGGTGTCCGGATTTATCCGATTCTTGCAGAAAAATCATAATTATAAAGGAAAAATTGTTATTTCATTAAGATCTGTGAGTGGATCGGACAGTTTTTCCTGCGCCCCCACAGAATTTACGTTGCATCAAACAGATGAGTATGTAATTACCGATCTGACTTATAGCAAATATGGACCTTCGGCATGGAGCACAACAATGCTCATCGAGGGAGAGAAAGAGACATATGAGCCTTATTTTGGATTGAAAGTTTCATGTATGGGCACATATGAAATAAAGATTTCCTTGCTTTACACGGATAGAAATTACGAAGATTACAAAAGTTTAAATGATAAAATTTGGTTTGCCGACGCTATAGATCTTGCGTACTATAACGGTGGAAAAACGCCTTACGGTTACTGCCAGACGGGAGCACTTGACCATGCGATGGATGTGGACTATTATAAGGTATACTTGGAAAAGGGAGATAAGCTTTCGGCATATGTTGAAACGCCAAACACGGTGAGCACGGCGTATGCAGTTTCTGTTTTTAACAGAAATGAAGAAGAAATCAGTTGCTCGTGGAAAACGGAAGAGTCAAAAAATATGTCAACCGAAATGATTGTGCCGGAAAGCGGGATA
>CAKSHV010000316.1 GCA_934457515.1 uncultured Clostridia bacterium | reverse complement strand
CCTCTATATTATACTCCTTTTTTCGACAAAATTCATCATTTGTTCATATTTCTTAACATTTTTTAAATTTTTGGCGTTTAAAATTAAGAATCGAAATACAAATGGGGAAAGGGGTTCTTGTATGAAAGGAATGACTTAAAATTTTTTAGAGAAATTGCCGATGCGGTTGACAAGGCCCGCAAAATCATGTAGAATACATATACAGATATTTGACAGGGATGTGTATAAAATGAAAAAAAGATTTGGATTGTTACTGGGAGTGTGCCTGATTTGTCTTTTCGCGGCTTTGACAGTCAGCGCTAAGATTGAGGTTCGGTCGCTTTCAAAAATTGAGGCACTTTACAAAAATGTAAATTACGGACCTGTGCGGTGGTCCGGAAAAGAATATTATAAATTTATGCGGGGCGATGAAAGTACGCAGCGGACGGCATATCTTTCAGATGACGGCATAACGTTTGGTACAGGCACAGGTTTGCCGGGATCGTATATGGAAAATGCTAACCGCCTGTTTTGGACGGAAAATATATATGTTGTGATGAATGTGGAAGAGCCTGTTCCAAAGGGCATTTTGGGTAATTCTCTTCATGATTCGAACGACGAAAAGTATTACTGCGTTTTTAATGAAAATTTTGAACTGCTGAACAAAATTAAATATAACGGCAGGATTATTTTTGCCGAGCGGACGGATGACACAATTTATTATGTTATCGAAGAGGTAGAGGACGGGCACAAGAAAAATTATTATCATTCCATTTATAAGAAATATGATAATACGTGCCGGGAGTCTGAAATACCTTACCGTGATAATGTGTTTCATACCGGGCAGGTTTCCTATGAGACCGAAGCACGGGCGGAGCATGAAAACGGTGCAAGAATTTATGAATATAAGACAGACAGCGAACGCTATTTTTCGGTTGACGGCATTTACTTTTATCCGTACAACATTTTAGAGGATCTCTTGCCGGACAAGACCTATTGTTTTGGCAGTTTCCCGAGTAACAAACCTACATATTCAAAAAACATGCCGAGTTTAAAAGACTGCGGATGGTATCAGGACGGCACGGTCTATCTGGAGCTCTATGACGAGGTTTTGGCATTTGATTTAAACTTCGAGCCGGCAACATACATAAATGTAAAAGGCAGAATCCTGGCATTTGATTATCCGCCTGTGGTGGAAAACGACAGGACACTGGTTCCCATGCGATTCCTGTTCGAGTTTTTGGGCGATACAGTTACATGGGACGAAGAGACGCAGACTGCAACCGCACAGAGCGAAGGCGGCACTGTTACATTTGGTATAGACAATGTGTTGGCCTCCGTTAACGGAAGGGCTGTGGCGCTTGATGTGCCTGCAAGGTTAATTTCCGGGAAAACATATGTTCCGCTGCGGTTCCTTACTGAAAATTTAGGATATAAAGTGATATGGGACGACCTAAAGCGCATTGCATATGTTGTGGATAAGCAGACAATTATGACGCAGAGGACTGACGTTCAGTGTACCATAAACGGTTTGTGGGTTGAAAGCTTTGCGATAGACGGAAACTTATATATTCCGGTGGATGTTTTAGACTATTACGATTTTAATACAGATATTTATCGGAGGTATCAAAATTTTGCAATCTACCGCAAATGGGGCAAAGAAATTCGCGGGACAACGGAAAATAAGGGCGACGACAACTCTTTTATAAAAGTTAGAGAAAATACGGACCGTATTGTTAAAGTGAACGGTAAAATTGCAAATACGTATATGATTGGCAACCGACTGGTTGTACAGGCGGACGAGCTTTTGGTGTTCGGCTCGGGCGGGTTTAATCCCGAAACGCGCTGCTTTGAAATTGAACTTAAAAAATAGCATATAAATTGAAAAGCGATTCATGAAAATGAATCGCTTCAGACTGTCGAAAAACTATGTTTTTCGACAAGAAAAGGGAGTTTGAGGGAAATTCCCTCAAAACTAAAATACGCCAAAAATCAGGACATGTGCCTG
>CAKSHV010000315.1 GCA_934457515.1 uncultured Clostridia bacterium | reverse complement strand
TTACCATTGTAAACGGCGGGGCGACCGTAATTGCCGCGATTGTAGGCGCCGCCATGTATAAAGAAAAGCTTACGGTTCGCAGCGTTTTGGGCATTGTTCTTTCGGTGGGGGCTATGGTGCTGATTAAGGTGTTTGAATAAAAGATACATATGAGATAGATAATAGAAAGGCGCCCTCAAGGGCGCCTTTTCATTTTCAACTTTCCATTTTCAATTTTCCATTTAAAATGTAGGGGACGGTGCTTGTCAACGTCCCGCATCCAAAAAGCGCCCTTTCAGGACACTTTTTTTGGGGAACAAATGGCAGCCGGTTACTCTGTAACGGCATTTTGGCACGCCGCAACAAATGCCGAGAATATTTTTTTGCTGTTATCGTCGGTTTGAAACGAAAATTCGGGGTGCCACTGCACCGCCAAAACAAACCGCTTGTCTTTCATATAAACCGCTTCAATCAAGCCGTCTTCCGAGCGTGCCGCCTCTGTCAGTGCGGGCGCCGGTGTGCTAACCGCCTGGTGGTGATAGCTGTTCACCCTCAAAGTATCTGTTTTCAAAATGTCGCCAAGGGGCGAATCCTTTAAAACGGTCACGCTGTGCACGCCGCGGTCATAAGGGGGCGACATATGGTGCTCAATTTTAGACGGGTGCTCGGTTTCAAGGTCCTGATACAGCGTTCCGCCAAGCGCTGCGTTTATAATTTGAATCCCGCGGCAAATGCCTAAAATCGGCTTGTCCGCCGCAAGGGCTTTCTTTAAAAGCGCTGTTTCCATTTCGTCCCGCGCGGTGCAGATTTCGCCGCAGTGCGGTGATTTTTGCGCGCCGTACAGCGCAGGGTTCACGTCCTGCCCGCCGGTAAACAAAAATCCGCTGCAAACGGACAAAAGTGTATTTAACTCTTCTTCAGACGCCGTAAGCGGCAGCATAACGGGCACACCGCCCGCCCCTTCAATGCCTTCCATATAGCCCGGCAGCATCCAAAACGAATCTTTTTCGCTGTCAAAAAGCGGCAAAACGCCGATTATCGGTTTACTTATCATAAAAACACCTCTTTAACAGAATAGTATAACAGATTTTCCGCCTGAATTCAACGTTTTTTCGGCAAATTGGAACAATCTGAGATTTTCGGCGGTATCTGCTTACCAATTGTAAGCAAACGACAATTTTAAACTAATTTTTCTTTTAAAAACAGTTGAAATAAGGCGAAAAAGGGTGTATACTCTATTCCGAGGTGTTGAATATGGCAACAAGCAAGGACTATTTGGCTTATATTTTAGATAACCTTTCGGACTTGGACGAAATTACATACAAGCAAATGATGGGCGAATATATTCTTTACTACCGCGGGAAAATTGCGGCTTACCTGTGCGACGACCGGTTTCTGGCAAAAATTGTGCCGTCTGCCGAGCGGCTATTGCCGAATGCAAAGCGAGAGCCGCCGTATGACGGTGCAAAAGACATGCTTTTGGTTGAAAACACCGACGACAGAGCATTTTTAACAACCCTTTTAAACGAAATGGTTGACGAACTGCCCGAACCGAAGAAGAAAAAGAGGTAGATTATGCAGGACACGAACGAATTATTCGGAAAAGAAAGTATCGGAAAGATATTATTAAAGCTTGCGCCGCCCGTTATGCTGGCACAGCTGATTCAAGCGCTTTACAACATTGTAGACAGCCTGTTTGTGGGGCGCTATTCCGACTCGGGACTGACCGCCCTTTCCATCGTTTATCCGCTGCAGCTTTTAATGATTGCACTGGCAGTGGGCACAGGGGTTGGAATTAACACCGTTATGGCGGCGCGGCTGGGCGTTAAAAAAGAAAAAGAAGCAGACGAATACGCCGGCGTCGGCACGCCGCTTGCCGCTATTCTTTGGCTTATTTTCGCGCTTGTTTGCCTGTTTATCATGCCTGCTTATGCGAAAATGTCCACCTCGTCGGCAGCCGTCATTCAGGACGTTGTCACTTACGGCAGAATCGTGTGCGTGTTTAGTTTCGGGCTGTTTTTCGAAA
>CAKSHV010000314.1 GCA_934457515.1 uncultured Clostridia bacterium | reverse complement strand
CGCCCGCACAGGCGAGAGTTTTGGAAATTGCGCTGCAAACCGACCGTATATCGGTTGCTGATTTGGCGCAGTTTGCCGGAACAACGCGCGCTGCGGTGAACGCACTGGTTGACAAAGGCATTTTAAAAGAAGCACCTTTGAAAATTGAGCGTAATCCCGTTTTGCGTGCAGAAGTAAAGCACACCGAAAAATTAAAACCCACAGCCGAGCAAAAGCGCATTTTAGAATATGTTACGGGGCTTTTGGACAGAAACAAAAGCAAAACCATTCTGCTTCGCGGCATCACCGGCAGCGGGAAAACCGAAGTTTATCTTCAGTGTATCGAACATGTACTGAAAATGGGCAAGCAAGCCATTGTTTTGGTTCCCGAAATTTCTCTTACTCCGCAAATGACCGAACGGTTTGTTTCGCGGTTCGGCAAAGACGTTGCTATTTTGCACAGCCGTCTTTCGTTCGGTGAGCGGTATGACGCGTGGCAGAGCATTAAAGAGGGAAGAGTGCGCCTTGCTGTCGGTGCGCGGTCGGCGGTGTTTGCGCCGTTTGACAATTTGGGCATGATTGTAGCGGATGAAGAGCACGAAAGCTCGTATAAATCCGAAATGAATCCGAAATATGACGCGCGCGAGGTTGCAAAGTTCAAGTGTAAACAGCAAAATGCCGTTTTGATGCTTGCGTCTGCAACGCCCAGCATGGAAAGCGCTTATAAGGCGGTTTCGGGCGAGTATGCACTGGTGCAGATTAAAAACCGCTATAACGCGGTTTCGCTCCCGAAAGCAGATGTTGTGGACATGCGCTTTGAGCTTGCGCGGGGCAACAAATCCTTTTTAAGCTTTGAACTGCAGGACGCGATTGCGGAAAACATAAAGAAAAAAGAGCAAACCATTCTGTTCTTGAACAGGAGGGGGTTTTCCACCTTTGTTTCGTGCAGAAAATGCGGATTTGCGGCAACCTGTCCCGAGTGTGACATTGCGCTGACCTATCATAAATATTCCGACAGTTTAAGCTGTCACTACTGCGGCTACACCATCCCGGGCTTTAAATTCTGCCCCAAATGCGGCAGCACGCAGATTCGCCATTTCGGCATCGGTACCCAGCGCGTGGAGGAGGAAATACATAAGCTGTTTCCCGACGCTTCGGTGCTTCGCATGGATTTGGACACCACCCGCGGCAAGTTTGCCCATGCGGACATTCTAAAGAAGTTTACCCGCGAAAAGACCGATATTTTGGTCGGCACGCAAATGATTACAAAAGGGCTTGATTTTCCGTCCGTTTCGCTTGTGGGCGTTTTGGCGGCGGATATGATGCTTTATGTAGACGATTACCGTGCCTGTGAGCGAACCTTTCAGTTAATCACACAGGTTTGCGGCAGAGCGGGGCGGGGCGACAGCCAAGGCAAAGCCATTATTCAAACCTATTCGCCCGACCATTGGGTGATTGAATGTGCCAAAAATCAGGATTTCCGCAGTTTTTACAAGCAGGAAATTCTGCTTCGTAAAAAAACGGATTATCCGCCGTTTTGCGACGTGGTGCACATGGTGGTAAGCGGTGAAAATACAAATGAGGTCCGTGAAAAAATCACGGATTTAACCGATAAAATCATTGAACAGTTTAAGAAAAAGGGAATCGGCAGCACGGTTTTGGGTCCCACGCCGTCGCCCGTTTCCAAAATTGAGAACAGATACAGGTGGCGCATAATTATAAAGTGCCGCATAAACAGTGAAATTCGCAGTATATTAAGAGAAATCACGAAACAGGACGCGTATAACAAAAAGTCCGGCTGCAGCATATCGCTTGACATAAATGCAAATAATATGCTGTAGCAAATGAACACTTTATCTGCCCGCGGATAAAGCAGAAAATATAAATTTTTGCGGGCGGAAAGGCTATGAAAAAATATGGCAATTCGCAAAATTGTGCAAATCGGAGACGATATATTAAGAAAAAAATGCCGTGAGGTTACGGTGTTTGACGAAAAACTGCACACCCTTTTAGATGATATGTATGAAAC
>CAKSHV010000313.1 GCA_934457515.1 uncultured Clostridia bacterium | reverse complement strand
GTCATAATATCTTCATCTTCTGTAAGTAAGTAATCCTGAAGCGCCTGCATGGAGTTTGCAACCGATGTCCAGTTTCTTCCCTCCATGTTATAGTGTGCCATATCGTGCTCGTCCCAGCCGCCGTATACGTCGTCCATCATCAGCTCGCGGGTGTTGAAAATGGCTTCATTTAACGAATTGTTATAGTTTCTTCTGTAGTCTGTTACGTCAAAAAGATTGCGCACAACATCTTCATAGTTATCATACCATGAAGAAACGGTGCTGATTACGCGGTATTGCAGATTATAAGTGCCGCCGGAAGCAAGCTTGGATTCGGGCGCACCCATAACCGGTGCAAACACAGCGCCGCGGTATTCGCCCGCAGGACCGTTCATGGTGATACCGAATTTTTCGTCGCCTCTGTAAATCCAGCGTTTCGGAATCCAGGACGGTTCAACAACGATACCCTTTGTAACCTGCTCTGCCGAATATTTGTTGTTCGCGGGCAGTGTCAAAATGCCCATCGGTGTGAAAAGGTAATCTTCGGAAATCATAACGGGTTCTTTCGGAACGCGCTTATACTGAATTCTAAAGGGTGCAACCGCATATTCAAAATCGTCATAGGAAAACTCGCCGCCCTCCCATGCACCGATGGAATAATAGCCGTCTGTTGCAGCGGTGAAGTTTGCCGAAACTTTCGGCATAGACTCATCGTCCATCGACCAAACTGCGGAAACCTTGCCCAAATCACCGTCAAAATAAACGGTAATCTGATTGTCGCCGGATACCACATAGTCGTTTGCAATCAGCCATGTTCCCGCGCCCGCATTGTAGGGGTTGCCTGTTAAAGCGTTATAGGTCTGACCGTTGCGGGTAAAGGAAGCTTGAATATTATACTGATCCTGGCTGCAAGTAAAGCTTGCTTCGTCTGCGCGAACAGCAATGTATGCCAGCTCTTCATCACGGGTGTTGGTCTGAACCCATGCGCCGTTATGCATGGTGTAGATTTCATTCTGCACAACCTGACCTTTAGAGGTCGGCACTTTATAAAACACAACTTTTGTTTTGCCGTTTTCAATCGACGCGCTTTCTGTCGGTGTGTTCTGCTCTTTTGCATATTTCGGGAATCCGTCAAAGGAGTACGAACCCGCAACATAAGGCGTGGCAACCTTGCACAGCGTGTCATAGTTTTCGGACGGAACATAATTCATATCCTTTGTAACCAAAACCGCGTCCCAACGTGCATAAAAACCGGAGGTATCATATACATACACTTTGTTCGCGCCCTTGGGCAGCTCAACCGTACCGCCTGTTGCCCATGCATAACCGTTGCCGCCGTGTGCGCCGAAACGCTGTGCAATCATGGGCTGGTCGTTAAAGCCGATGTTAAAATAACGGTCGCCGGGCTGATTGTTCGCAAAGTCCTTGGAACGAACCCAAACCTTATATGTACCGCCTTCGCGCAGCGAAAAGTCCATAACAGCAGGCTTTGCTTTCGACGCATCCGCATCATCGATGGTCGCGCCCTGCTTGTCGGGGATAAGACCGCGCATTGCCTGATTGTTCAGTGCGCCCCCTGCGTTAATTTCTCTTGTCCATGTGCCCGTATCGGTAATGGATTTCTGGGTTAAAAGAACCGTTTCGCTCGGCACGGCTGCCGTGATAACAACCGTCTGCGATTCTTCTAACCATTTTACCTGTGCACCCAACGCTTCGGAAACGAAACGCAGAGGAACGAGTGTTCTGTCGTTTACAACCACTGCCGGCTGGTCAAGGGTTTGTGCCTCGCCGCCGACGCGAACGGTCTTTTTGCCGATAGGCAGCTCAATCTTTGTGCCGTTGCGCTCGCCCATAGCCGTTTCGGTGTTGTCATCCCACGAAACCGAGCATCCGAGTGCCTCGAAAATCGCACGGAACGGAACCATGGTGCGGTCGTTTAACAGAATCGGGTCAACGTCAAACTTCATCCATTCGCCGTTTAGTTTAACCGCGATTTCGCTGTTCGGTCTGCCGATTGTTTCGTCTTTGGGTGTATA
>CAKSHV010000312.1 GCA_934457515.1 uncultured Clostridia bacterium | reverse complement strand
CACCGGGCGGAACACTGCTTTATGCTGCACATAAAGAACTTGAATACCTTTGCTTAGACAAGCAAACCATGCACTACAAAGCAAATTTGTCTAACAAATTTGCAGACCTTGTGTATGACGGTTTGTGGTATACACCTCTTCGTGAAGCGATGTCCGCATTCGTTGACGAAACGCAGAAAACCGTAACCGGTACGGTTCGCATGAAGTTATACAAAGGCAACTGCATGCCCGCAGGCGCAAAATCGCCCTATTCTTTATATGATGAAGATATTGCAACTTTCTCGGAGGACGAAGTATACGACCAGAAGGATTCTGCCGGCTTTATCAACCTGTTCGGCTTGCCGCTTAAAGTTCGTGCAACTATGCTGAAGAAAAACGGCAAATCCGTAAAATAAATAAAAGAATACTCAAAAACAGAAAATGAGGGAAGCGTTTCACTCCCCTCGTTTTCGTGTATATAAGCGAAAGGATGATTTTAAGCCATGAAATTATGGGGCGGCAGATTCAGCAAAGCAACCGACAAAGAGGTGGACGATTTTAACTCCTCCATTTCATTTGACGCGCGCATGTACAAGCAAGACATTTTAGGCAGCATTGCACACGCAACCATGCTCGGCAAAGTCGGCATTATATCAGATGATGAAAGCGCGCTGATTGTGAAAACCTTAAAAGAAATTTTAAAGGATATTGAGGACGGCAAAGTTGAATTTTTAATCGACGCGGAAGATATTCACATGAATATCGAAACCATTTTAATTGAAAGAATCGGCGATACGGGCAAAAAACTGCACACCGGCAGAAGCCGCAACGACCAGGTTGCACTTGATATCCGCATGTATGTGAAAGACGAAATCAAAACGGTTTCCGGCATGATTTCAAATCTCCTGTCCGCAATCGTTACTATGGCGGAGGAAAACGAGGACACCATCATGCCCGGCTACACACATCTGCAAAAGGCGCAGCCCATTACCTATGCGCACTACTTAATGGCGTATTTTCAAATGTTTCGGCGCGATTATGAGCGACTTCAAGACGTGTACAAAAGAACCGACGTTATGCCGCTCGGCTCAGGCGCCCTTGCGGGCACCACTTTTCCGCTCGACCGCGAGTTTGTAAAAGAATTGCTTGGTTTTTCGGCAATCACCGAAAACAGCTTAGACGGCGTTTCGGACCGCGATTTTGCAATCGAACTGCTGTCTGCCCTGTCCATTTTATCCATGCATTTAAGCCGCATGAGTGAGGAAATGATTCTGTTTAATTCGCACGAATTTTCGTATATCGAAATGGACGACGCGTTCAGCACGGGCTCATCCATCATGCCGCAAAAGAAAAATCCGGACATTGCGGAACTGGTGCGCGGCAAAACAGGCAGAGTGTACGGCGATTTAATGGCGCTGCTGACCGTTATGAAAGGCCTGCCCCTTGCTTACAACAAAGACATGCAGGAGGACAAAGAAGCAATTTTTGACGGACTGGACACCGTTAAAATGTGTCTGCCCGTGTTTACGGACATGTTAAAAACACTGACCGTCCGCAAGGAAAACATGCGAAAAGGCGCTGCGGGCGGCTTTACCAACGCAACCGACTATGCGGACTATTTGGTTAAAAAAGGCGTTCCGTTCCGCGAGGCACACGGCATTTCGGGCAAAACCGTTTTCTACTGCATTGCAAAAGATAAGGCGCTTGAGGACTTAACGTTAGAGGAATTTAAGTCATTCTCCCCCTTAATCGAAAACGATGTGTATGACGCGATTTCGCTTGAAACCTGCGTAAACGGCAGAACGGTTTACGGCGGCCCTGCTAAAGAGGCTGTGGAAAAAGCAATTTCAAATGCAAAAGATTTTTTAAAGACGGTTCAATAGAGCGATTTAAAATTTAAAAAAAGCCGATATAAGGTTTGAATTTTTCAAACCTTATATCGGCTAAATTTATGTTTTTACAAAAGTCAACCCACGATTTCATCCGGATCATCATATGCAGTTCTTGCGGGAATAACCCAAATCATCTGCGTATTGT
>CAKSHV010000311.1 GCA_934457515.1 uncultured Clostridia bacterium | reverse complement strand
GCGCTTATCGTTTGCCACCGGCAAGCAGCGTTCTCATCTGCCGATTCGGTCGGCGCTTATCGTTTGCCACCGGCAAGCAGCGTTCTCGGCTGCCGATTTGGTCGGCGCTTATCGTTTGCCACCGGCAAACAGCGTTCTCATCTGCCGATTCGGTCGGCGCTAACCGCTTGCCACCCGCAAGCAGCGTTCTCATCTGCCGATTCGGTCGGCGCTAACCGCTTGCCACCGGCAAACAGCGTTCTCATCTGCCGATTCGGTCGGCGCTAACCGCTTGCCACCGGCAAGCAGCGCCCTTCTCAAGGTTCGACCCCTTTAATTTATAATACACCAACAAAAAGAACCCTTAAAAAGGGCGCCTCGTTCGGCGCTACGAAGAAAGCCGAACGAAAGAGGAGGAATGACGGCGCATATTCCGATTTTTCTTAAAATAAGAAAAATCGGAATGGAGCATAGTCCATTCCGACGTGGTGCGGATGACAGGGGTCGAACCTGCACGCCGAGGCACAAGAACCTAAATCTTGCATGTCTGCCAGTTCCATCACATCCGCGTAATATAACTTATTTAGTATATCACATGAGTGCTTTAAATGTCAAGCACTAAATGCGCAAAAAAGAAAATATTGACAAATTCTTTTGTTTGGGTTGACAACCGCATTTATTCAAACTATAATAAAATTAAACACCGATTTACAGCAAAAATAGGTGAAATTTTAATGCGGGGTGAACAAGATGATAAACCCTTATGACATGAAAGACAATCAAATTGTTTTAATGGAGTTTGAGCAGCAGTCCACGTTCAGGCACAGCCATACATACCTTGAATTTGTATATATTATAGGCGGAGAAAGCTACCACACGCTAAACGGTCAAACCTCTAAAATCTCTGCGGGAGACTTTTTCATGCTCGACTACGGCACCGAGCACAGCTTTCAGCACATCGGACAAAAACCGCTGCATTTAATCAACTGCCTGTTCTTCCCCGAATTTATCGCGCCCGCTTTAAAAGGCTGCCGGCATTTTGAACCCCTTATGAACAACCATTTGATTCATTTTAACAAAAGCATTTTGAAAACCTCGCCCGTTGATAACATTTTTAAAGACACGGACGGTTCGGTATACAAAATGTTTCGGATTCTGATGAACGAATTTACCGAAAAGCCATATGGGTATATGGAGCGAATGCGCTGCAAGCTGATTGAAATTTTAATTTTAATGCTTCGCAATTTAACCGACACCACTACCCTGCCCGAGGACGATTATATAACCGCTGAAATGATTTGCGGCATTGAAAAAGACTGCAAAAATTTAAGCTTGCAGTCCTTTGCGCAAAAATTTAAGTGCAGCAGCGCCTATCTTTCCATGCACTTTAAAAAAACGGTCGGCACAACCTTTTCGGAATACCTTCAAAAAGTGCGGGTGGAAAAATGCTGCGAATATTTACTAAATACCGACATGCCCCTTGACGAAATTGCCGAAAAAGTCGGCTACAGCGACTTAAAATTCTTCCACGCCCTGTTTAAAAAGCATATGGCGCAAAGCCCGGGGGCGTTTCGCAAGCACAATCGCGCCGTACATGTTACAAAACCATAACCAGCGTTCCCGCCGTAATCAAAGCTGCACCAAGAGCGGATTTAGCGGTAAAGTTTTCGTGCAGAAAAACAAATGCCAAAACCAGTGTGATAACAACGCTAAGCTTATCAATCGGCACAACCTTGGACGCCTCACCCATTTGCAGCGCCTTATAATAGCAAAGCCAGGACGCACCGGTTGCCAGCCCCGAAAGAATAAGGAAAATCCAACTTTTTCTGCTGATGTTTCCAAGTCCGCCCTGCGCGTTGGTTAAAAACACCATTCCCCACGCCATAAGCACAACCACAGCCGTGCGTACAGCTTTCGCAAGCGTGTAATTCACGCAGTCGAATCCCACTTATGCAAGAATGGATGTAAGAGCGGCAAAAACTGCTGATAAAACCGCAAACACAGCCCACATATAAATGCACTTCCCTCTTTTTATTCTCTTTATCA
>CAKSHV010000310.1 GCA_934457515.1 uncultured Clostridia bacterium | reverse complement strand
GTCTGCAATACCGTAAAGCGGCAGTGTGATGAAGAAATTCACAAAAGCCATAACAATTGCGGTTGCAACGGCAGAAATTGCTGCAGCGGCGATTTTACGCGTTACGCTTTGTTTTGTCTTCAAAACAAAATAAGCAGGCAAAATCATGCCGAGTCCGGCAAGGAAATTGCCGATTTCACCCGAAAATGCAGGTTCTTTTGTAATAAAAATATGCAGAACGTTTTTTATAAATTCCACCAAAATGCCCATCACGGGTCCGAACCCGAGCGTTGCAACAAATGCCGGAACATCGCTGAACTCGAATTTTAAAAAAGGTGCTGCCGGGAACAAAAAGCCAACGCTGACCTCTAAAGAATACAGCACAAAGGCAAGTGCTGCAAGCATACCCGCATAAATCATTTTTTTCACTTTGTTTTGTTTCATGTTTCTCATTCCTTCCAAAAAATAACCTCAAGACGAAAATCTCAAGGCTACTTTTATCATGGAATAAGCACGCCGTTTTAGGCGCGGCAATACTTCTTTCATCCAGACTGTAACTGTCGGCTTTGGAATTTCACCAAATCAGCTTGCGCTCGTGGGCTGTAACCACCGGTGGGGACTTGCACCCCGCCCTGAAATATCGTTTTATATATTATATACCGATTTTTAGATTTTGTCAACTATGAATTTCGGAAACGGCGCCGTTGAACACAACATGACCGCATTTATACATCTTTAAATTGCCGATGTTCATAGCAGATTTCCCCTGAATGTAAAATCCGTTGTCTTTCTGAACACCTTCCGCCCGGACTGTAAGATACACATCATATCGCTCGGGAACATCAACTATTTTTGCCGTACCGTCGGTTTTTCGAATTCCAGCTTTAGCAGGAACAATTTCTTTCGACACAACAGTGCCCGCCAGCGTGCCGTCTTCCTCATAATACAGCTCACCGCTGTCTAAAATGGCACCCGCTGTAAAATCACGCAGATTCTCAACGCGAACAACATACTCAACAGGCTGAAATTCGCCGGCACGCGACACATTGCTTTTGCCGATAAATTTAAAAGCAAGCAGGCAAACAATGCCCAAAACCGCAACAATAATGATTGCATCTAAAATGTTAAGCTTCGACTTTTTCATTATTTACCCTCCTTTGTGTCCAATCCCCATACAACACTTGAGCAGGCAAAATTATTGCCTCGGATGTAACAGGTTTTGCCATAGTATAGTTCATAATTATTCACCGTGACCGACGAATCGGTGACCACTGCATCATTTGATATCACATGAATCATCACTCTGTACCGTTCGGGAATTTGTTCTTTCACATATTCACCGTCCTCGCTGTTTAAGAAAACATCTTCATGCGGCACAACCTCAACCGAATCAATTGTTCCGATTTCGATTTGCTTGGTTGCGTCAAACACCTTGCCGTCCTCTTTGAACTGGTTGGCAACTTCTTCGCGCACATTCGAAACGCAAAGAGTGTATCCGAATTCTTCACCTTTTACAGATGTTTTGATAATGGACTTTGATGTTAAGTAATAAGCTGCGCCGAGCACAACGCAAAGGACAACCAGGATGATTGCCGCGTCCACAAATGTAAACTTCTTTTTCATTTTCTTTTCCTCCCTGCGGTTTCTTCATATATTTCTTCAATTCGCGCAGTCATAATACGTGCGGTATAAGATGATTCATAAAGTTTTTTTGCCCCGCTTGACAAGCGGCTGTACAGTGCTTTATCCGAAAGCAAACGAACCATTTTGTCTGCAAGTTCATCTGCGTTTTTGCTTTTAAACAGCAGACCGTTTTCACCGTCATGCACAAGCTCGGGATTGCCGCCGTAATCGGAAGCAATAATCGGCTTTCCGACGCTCATTCCCTCCAAAAGCGAGAGACTGGTTGCCTCGGTTCCGTATGAGCAATTCACGTTCACATCGATAATATTCATAACGGATGTCACGTCCTGCACATGCCCCAAATACATCACGCAGTCCGACAAATTACGCATTTTAATTTCGTTTTTCACATTTTCGGCATAGCCGCCTGTAC
>CAKSHV010000309.1 GCA_934457515.1 uncultured Clostridia bacterium | reverse complement strand
GGAGCATAGCTCAGCTGGGAGAGCATCTGCCTTACAAGCAGAGGGTCATAGGTTCGAGCCCTATTGTTCCCACCAAAAAAAGCACTTGCATATGCAAGTGCTTTTTTACTTTTTCACTATTCTCTCTTCCCTATTCACTATTCCCTAATACACAGGGCATTGACCCGAAAAACATCTATTAATTTAGATAAGCGCCCGAAGGGCGCTTTTGGGGGTGTGGGACGCAGCTTCTTTCCACTTCCCTCAAATTCTATTCTCTTTTCAGCAAAGCGCCGAAAAGGGAGCACAGGGCAAACAAAACCATGTTTGCCGCAACCACCGTTGCGCCTGCAGGCGTGTTGTATGCATAAGAAAGGGCAAGCCCGCTGATAAAACACACGCACGAAAACACTGCCGAAACACATGCCACACTGCGGAACGTTTTGCAAACCCGCATTGCCGAAAGGGACGGAAAAATAATCAGGCTCGAAATCAAAAGCGAACCCATCATCTTCATGCCGAGTACCACCGTAACGGCGGTCAGCGCCGCAATCAGCCCGTTATACAAATTTGCATTCAGTCCCGTGGCGCGGGAAAAGGTTTCGTCAAATGTAACTGCAAAAATGCGGTGGTAAAACAAAAGATACATCACAAGAACAACCGCCGACAGCAAAACCGAAAGCCAAACGTCCGACCGTTCCATTGCCAAAATGCTGCCGAACAAATAGTTATTCAAATCGGTGTTCATACCCTTTGTTAACGACACAATAATAACGCCAACCGCCAAAGACCCCGCCGAAATGACCGCAATCGCCGCGTCGCCTTTTATGGCACTGTTTTCGCTGAGCCTTAAAAGCAAAAAGGCGAAAAGCAGCACAATGGGGAGTGACACCGCAATCGGTGCAGCATTTAAAGCCGTTGCAACGGCAAGCGCACCGAATCCCACGTGCGACAGTCCGTCGCCAATCATGGAATAGCGCTTTAAAACAAGGCTCACGCCCAAAAGCGCGGCGCACAGCGAAACGCAAAGTCCGCCGATTAATGCCCGCTGCATGAACGGATACAAAAGCATTTCACTCATAAAACCGCACCTCCTCCGAATTTTTTAAACACATCCGATTTTAAATATGCTTCGGTGCTGCCGAAAAACGCGCCGCCCTCGTGCAAATGCAAAATGTGGGTGGCATTTTTTATGGCATGCGCCACATCGTGCGAAATCATAATCACGCTTGTTCCCTTTTTGTTGACCGTGCGGATAACGGCATACATTTCCTTTGCGGCAACCGGGTCAAGACCGGTTACGGGTTCATCCAAAAGCAGCATGTCCTCTGCGGCGCAAAGTGCGCGCGACAAAAGCACCCGCTGCTGCTGTCCGCCCGAAAGGTTTCGGTAACATGCCGCCTTTAAATCTGAAATGCCAAGGCTTTCCATTGCCCTTTGCGCCATGGCTTTTTGTTTTTTTGTGTAAAACGGCAAGAATCCGCAGCCGTTTAAACAGCCGGACAGCACCACCTCCGAAACGCTTGCGGGAAAGTCTTTCTGCGCAGGCGTCTGCTGCGGCAGATAGCCGATTTTGGTACGTTTAACGCCGCTTCCGTATTCAATTTTTCCGCCCGACGGCTTTTTCAAGCCCAAAATGCCTTTCACCAAAGTGCTTTTGCCCGATCCGTTTTCGCCGAGAATGCACAAATAATCGCCCTTATCTATCGAAAACGACAGGTTTTCAATCACATTTTTACCCTCATATGCCATTGTTACATGTTCGCAAGTAAGCTGCATCAGTTCAGTGCCTCCTTTATATGTGCCAAATTCTCCCGCATGAGAGAATAGTACGTCGCTCCGTTTTCAAAATCGCTTTTGGACACATTGTGGCAGGAATGAAGCAAAAGCGGCTTTGCTCCGCTTGCCTCGGCGATGGTTTTTGCCACCTTTTGATTGGAAAACTCGGTGTAAAACACCACGGGAATGCGGTCTTCCTTCACCTTTTTAATCAAAAATGCAATGGTTTTCGCGCTCGGCTCCGACTCGCCGGCGCAGCCTGGGAACGCCGCATAGA
>CAKSHV010000308.1 GCA_934457515.1 uncultured Clostridia bacterium | reverse complement strand
CGCTGACCTTGCCCGACGACTTAAAATGCGGGTCTTACATGGAAATTCCCTGTCCCTTTGTACAAAATGCACAAAAAAACAGTTGAAGTTTGTAGAAAAAACAGTTTGTAATTTTGCTGTGACAGTGGTATAATAATCGTATAGAAAAAGTTTAGAGAAAGGTTGGGTACATAAAATGTCAAGTTTAACACTGAAAAATATTTACAAAACATATTCCAACGGTTTTAACGCCGTTAAAGATTTCAACTTGGAAATCGATGACAAAGAATTCATCATTCTGGTAGGACCTTCCGGCTGCGGTAAGTCCACCACACTGCGTATGATTGCAGGTTTGGAAGATATCAGCGCCGGTGAACTTTATATCGATGACGTTTTGGTGAACGATGTTGAACCGAAGGACAGAGATATCGCCATGGTTTTCCAGAACTATGCTCTTTATCCGCATATGACCGTTTTTGAGAACATGGCTTTCGGCTTGAAACTCAGAAAGGTTAAGAAAGAAATTATTAAAGAAAAGGTTACCGAAGCTGCAAGAATTTTGGATATTGAGCACCTGCTTGACAGAAAACCGGCTGCTCTTTCCGGCGGTCAGAGACAGCGTGTAGCGTTGGGCCGTGCAATCGTTCGTGAGCCGAAAGTGTTCTTAATGGACGAACCGCTTTCCAACCTCGACGCAAAACTTCGTGTTCAGATGAGAATCGAGATTGCAAAACTGCACCAGAGATTAAACACAACCTTTATTTATGTAACACATGACCAGACCGAGGCTATGACCATGGGTACAAGAATCGTTGTTATGAAAGACGGCGTTGTACAGCAGGTTGACACCCCGCAGGCACTTTACGATACACCGGTTAACACCTTCGTTGCAGGCTTCATGGGCAGCCCGCAAATGAACTTTATCGATGTTAAAATCGACAGAGCGGCAGACGGCACATATTTAACTTTCGGCAACGAAAGAATTAAGCTGCCCGAGGGCAAGGCAAAAATGCTGGAAGATTCCGGCTTTAAAGGCAACGAAGCGGTTATGGGTATCCGTCCCGAGCACATTCATGACGAAGAAGCATTCCTTGCAAACTTCCCCGAAAGTGCGGTTAATGCAGATGTTGAAGTTACCGAGCTTATGGGTGCGGAAACCTATCTGTACCTGAAAATCGAAGGAAAGAACTTTACCGCAAGAGTTAATCCGAGAACAACCGCAACACCCGGCGACACCATTCGCGTTGCATTCGATGTTCATAAGATTCACTTGTTTGACAAAGATACCGAAAAGACAATTATTAACTAATTTTTAAAATGAAAAGCGGGGCAAAACGCCCCGCTTTTTCTTTGGAGATTGTGAAAATGGATAAAGACGAGAAGATTCTGCTTGCCTCTGTCGAGGACAAGGCAAAACGCTGCGAACAAAAAAATATCCCCGCAAGCACCCGCTTTTTGGATATGCACGAGCAGTCGCTGGCAGAGGGAATTGTGAACCGCTTTGCCTGCCGCCATGTGTTTTGGGGCGGGTTTGATGACGCGGAACGGAAAATTTTGGTGTTTCTCCCCGACTATCTGGAGGACGTGCCGGAAGACGCACTTTGCGCGGTGCACATAACAAGCCGCGGCGCAGCAAAGCTTACCCACCGCGACTATTTGGGCTCTGCCTTGGGATGCGGCATAAAGCGCGAGCAGATTGGTGATATTTTGGTGGAAAATGACGGCGCGTATGCCATTGTCATTCCCGACATTGCGGACTTTTTGTGTTCGAATTTAATTAAAATCGGGCGGGAACATGTTTCGTGCGAAGCGGTTGCTTTAAGCGATTTAAACATTGCCCCCGCCGAACCGGCTATGGAGATGCATGTTTCGGTTTCCTCTTTGCGGCTGGACAAAATGGTTGCCGAGGCATTTAAAGTTTCGCGAACAGACGCCGCGGGCGCGGTTTTAAGCGGGCGTGTGTTTGTAAACGGCAAGGAAATTTTAAAGCCTGATTACACTCTTTCGCCTTTTGACAAAATTACTTTTCGCGGCAAGGGAAAGGCAAAACTAAACGGTATCGAGGGCGTAAGCAA
>CAKSHV010000307.1 GCA_934457515.1 uncultured Clostridia bacterium | reverse complement strand
GGTTGCGGTTTTCAAGAAAAGGCGTGTCGTCAAATGCCATTAAGCCGTTGGTTACGTTTGCTTTAAATCCGCTGTCCAAATATGCACGGATGTTTGAATCCATGTGCGCGTACATGTCGCTTACCGAAACGGTTCCGCTTGCCATCATCTCGGCTATGGCAAGGGTTGTGGCATAGTAGCTGTCCTCGTTTGTTATTTTTGCCTCGAAAGGAAAAATACGGTTAAACAGCCAGTCCTGCAAGTTTAAATTTTCCGCATACCCGCGCAGCAGCGTCATGGGTGAATGCCCGTGGGCGTTAAAAAGTCCGTTCATTAAAATTTTGTTTTTTCCGTCATAAATCCTGCCGAAATCCGCCGCATTTTCGGGCATTTTATTTCCTATATATTGGATTTTGTCATCAATAACGCCGACAAACATATTTTCCTTGTCCGATAAATTCTCGTCAATCAATCGAATGTTTTTAAACAGCACTGCTTTCACCTCAAAATCAGATTATACAAACAGTATACCATTTATATGAAAAAAAAGCAAGAAAAAACAAACAAGGGCGGCACAATGCCGCCGTCCAAGTACCCTCGGGGAGGGACGATGAATACATCGCCCCCTACAAACACTCCGAATCCGTGTGGGGAACAGCAATCTCCCCGTTCCAATACATGCCTACCCCCTTCGTCAACACACTCTATTCCATCTGCCGTCCGAGGAAAACTGCCGCGGTGTGGGCAAGCTTTTGCTCAACCTCGCTCATAACCTCCACGCCGTCGCCGAAGAAAATAACCGAGCCGATGCTGTCGCCCTCCGCCAAAATCGGGAACAAAACCGATGCGAAAAAGCGGTCGCTGTCGTCTAAAATATAAACTGCCCTGTCCTCTGTGTGCTTTTGAATGTGCTGACTCCTCTGCTGAATTAAGTTTTCCACATCGGGCGAAATTTTGTGTTCCAAAAGTTCTTTTTTGGAAGCGCCCGAAACCGCAATCACCGTGTCTTTGTCGGTTATGCAAACGCCTCTGCCGCTTACCTTTGCCAGCGTTTCCGCATACTGCGAAGCAAATGTGCCAAGCTCCCCTATCGGCGAATATTTTTTAAAAATCACTTCGCCGTCGCGGTCGGTAAATATCTCTAAAGGATCTCCTTCGCGGATTCGCATGGTTCTTCGGATTTCTTTCGGGATAACCACTCTTCCCAAATCATCTATTCGTCTTACAATTCCCGTTGCTTTCATTATAAAACTCTCCATTCCTTTCATTTTTGCTGCAAACCTATTATTTGCATAAAAAAGAGTTTTATGTAATTTACGCTTTTGGAATTTGGTGGAAAATTTATTTGTCGAAAAAACAAAGAAAAGATTGACAGAACGCCCAATCTATATTACAATGAAAAAAAGGAGTGAATGAAATGGACCAACAGAAAGTTGACATGTATTTAATTGCAAATCAGAAATATTTTCCGCCCGAAAAAACGGCGTATCTGCGCGAGCGGCTGCTTGCCGCGCCGGACGACAGGCTGGCGCTTTTGTCCACCGCCGATTTAAAAGACCCGACCACCCTTTTGCTTATCTCTATTTTCTTAGGGTATTTAGGTATCGACCGCTTTATGTTAGGCGATATCGGCATGGGCGTTTTAAAACTGCTGACGGGCGGCTGCTGCGGCATACTGACCATTATCGACTGGTTTACCGTATCGGGCAAAACGAAAGAGCTGAATTTAAACAATGTCCTGCTGCTTTTGTAAGAAAAACATTTTTATCCGCCACGCGGTTTACCTGTTTTTGGCGGCGCTTTGGTGCTTTATTTCCTATAAAACGGATTTTCACTGCGTGATAAACGCGCTTTTCGGCTACCGCTGCCCCGCCTGCGGCATGACCCGTGCCATGCTCTCGCTTATAACCGGACATTTTTCCGATTATGTGTGCTATAATGCGATGGCTCTGCCGGTCTGCCTTGCGGTTTGGTTTGAATTGCACAACTTTTTCTTTCGAAAAAAAGCGCTGCTGCACACGCTGTGTTTTTCCGCACTCGGGCTGAACATTTTGTATTATATTTACCGCATTGCGACAAACAAT
>CAKSHV010000306.1 GCA_934457515.1 uncultured Clostridia bacterium | reverse complement strand
ACATAACGGCGTTTATCAGCCTTGACTTGCAACCATCCCAGAAAGCGACGTTTTATCCGTTTATAAAAGCGTGCCCGAACGTTTTGGAATGCAACTGTATCACGGGCAATTTTTCCATGTTTATTAAGGTTGCGTTCAAAACCACTCAGGAGCTGGACAGCTTTATCGGCACCCTGCAAAGCTACGGCAGCACGCAAACGCAAATCGTGTTTTCCACCGCTGTCGAGCCGCGCGACATTCTTTTAGAAGACTGATAATAGGAGGAAATAAAGCAACGCTGTAAAAACTTTCGTTTTACAGCGTTTTTCATTTCAATCAATCCTTTAATCCCCATGACTGTCTGTCCATGTCCTCCACAACAATGTCGTAAATCCCGCCGATTGAAGCGCAGTATTCCGGCACTTTCCATGGCTCATTGGTGTGAAAGTGAATTTTAATCAGTGTTTCATCCCCCGCTTCAAGCAGGCAGTCACCTTTAAAATTCGACGTGTAAAATCCGCAATTTCGTCCTCGTCCAAGTTTTCTCCGTCAATCAATAACTGTGTATCATATTTAAACTCCACTGTTCACTCCTCCTCAAACTCAGGTTCAACAAATATAAAATTTAACTGCCCCGCTTTAATTAAATCGCCTGTTTTTAAAGCGCACGGCTCGTTTTGCACCTGATCGCCGTTCACAAACGTGCCGTTTGTGCTGTCGTTATCCAAAACCGCATACCCCGCGCCCTCTTTAATAAACTGCATATGCACGCTTGACAAAAACGGGTCGGGAATGGTAATGTCCGCATTGGCGCCTCTGCCAAGCGTTGTTTTGTCTTTTACGGAATAGCTTTCCTCTACACGAAAAGACAAATCGCCGCGGCGATTTAAGAGCTTTAAATACGGATTATCGTCCCGAACGGTTCCCATGCGGCTTCTCCGAATGTCTAAGTAAATCAGGCGGATAATGCTGAACATGAAGAAATAAATCGCCGTTACAAACAAATATTTAATGATATTTGCCAGAATTTCATACATTGTTTTTCACCTTTTTGTTCAAAATGCTTTTCTCAATTCATTTTAGCATATTTTGCACACAAAATCAATATTTTTTTACAAAGCCGTTTCACGTAAGCTTCTTTTTGTATAGACAAAATCGGAGGAAAAACCATGCGAAAATCCATATCTTTTCTTTTTTCGTCACTTTTTTTATGTACTTTTTTATGTACCCTTGCATTGCGCGGAGCAGATACGCACACTTTCCGCGAAGTGTTTGTTCAAAACAAACCGGAAGATTCTGCATCTCCCGCTGTTCAAACAAACGAAAAACCGCTATCCTTTTCACGCCCGCTTGATGCCGGCGAAATCACATCTTTGTTCGGCACAAGAAGCGAAACAAAGCACACCGGCATTGACATCGGCGTTCACGAAGGCACACCGATTTATGCTGCATGCGACGGCTGTGTTTTAAAAGCCGAAGAAATTCCGGGCTACGGCAACACTGTTATTTTAGAGCACGAAAACGGATTTTCTACCCTGTATGCCCACTGTAGCTCTCTTCTTTGCAGTACGGGCGACAATGTTTCACAAGGAACAGTCATCGCTCTTTCGGGCAGCACCGGCAAAAGCACAGGCCCCCATTTACATTTTGAAATCCGAAAGGATGAAAAAGCGCTTAATCCGCAAAACTATATTTCGTTTTGAAATCTCGGAATATCCTCAATCATATATTTCTTTTCGGCGTCCGCTTTGGAATCGAAAAATTCTATTTTATCATACGGTGTAAGCACATCTCTCCAATGTGACGCAAGGGACAAAAATTTTGTGCTGTCCTCCGTAATCAAAAAGCACTTTCTATTCTTTGTAATGTACACAATTTCCATTTTATCATATAAATCAAATTACATTATTTGATTACATTAATTATTATGAATCAATCAAAAACTGATATATAATATCTACTTATCAATAGTAATAGGTGGAAATAAATTAATACAAGTATATAAAGTATTAAAAAGGAAGACATCAGTATTAAATGAAAAATTTATCGTTGAAAAATACTATATATTGGCAAAATACTTTATAT
>CAKSHV010000305.1 GCA_934457515.1 uncultured Clostridia bacterium | reverse complement strand
GTATTACATGGATTACTTGTCTTACGTCGGCGCAAAATACATCATTTGCCCTTGGGCGGATGTGGACACGTTGGACAAAGTAAAATCTCTTGCCGAGTCGTTTAACAAAACGGGCAAAATTTTATCCGAAAACGGATTTACGTTCGGGTTTCACAACCATGCGCACGAGTTTACAACCAAATATGAGGGGGTAAGTGCGTGGGATATTTTGTTTAAATTAACCGACCCGAAATACGTTACAGCACAGATTGACACGTTCCACGTTGTAAACGCGGGCGAGGATTTGTATCAAACAATTGAAAAATACAATGACAGAATGCCGACTATTCATTTAAAGGAAATTACGGCGGACAAGAAAGACATGTATGCGGGCGGCGGCATTATTGATTTTAAAAAGGTTATCGATATGACAAATAAGCCGAACATGCAGTATATTTATGAATTTGAGGGCGAAAATGCGATGGAAAACTGCGAAAAAGCAGCGGCGCATTTGCTTTCGCTCTAAAAATAAGGAGGATAAAAAATGGGTGTTCAGGGAAGAAAAGTAAGAATCGGCATCATCGGCTGCGGCGGTATTGCGCATGCGCATATGCAGCAATACTTAAAGTTTGATGATGTGGAAGTTGTTGCGGGTGCGGATTTAATTCCGGGCAAAGCGGAAGCTTTTTTCAAAGAGTTCGGCGTAGAGGGCGCAAAATGTTATGAAAGCCACACCGCGCTTTTGGCAGACGACAGCTTAAAGTTAGACGGCGTGAGCATTTGTACATACAACATGACCCATGCGGAGTGCACCATTGCCGCACTTGAAAAGGGCTTAAACGTGCTTTTGGAGAAGCCGATGTGCGTTACGCTGGAAGAGGGCATTGAAATGATGCGCGCCGAGAAAAAAAGCGGCAAAATTCTTTCCATCGGTTTTCAGCCGCGGTTTGACGAGAACATGAAAATGGTTAAAAAAGTGGTGCAGTCGGGCGTTTTGGGCAAGATTTACTACATTCAGACGGGCGGCGGCAGAAGAAGAGGCATTCCCGCGTGGACGCATACAACCTTTATTGAAAAGGACACGGCGGGACTTGGCGCACTGGGCGATATCGGCTGCTATTCGTTAGACGTTGTTTTAAATGCAATCGGCTATCCGAAGCCGCTGAACGTTACGGGTTACACCTCGAATTACTTCGGCACTGACCCGAACTATGTTTGCTATCAGGCAACCGGTCATCCCGAATTCGCGAAAAAATTCGGCGTGGACGATTTTGCGGCGGGATTTATCCGCTTAGAGGGCGACGTGATTGTTGACTTCCGCATTTCGTGGGCAATGAACATGGACACACCCGGAGATACCATTATTTTGGGCACGAAAGCGGGACTTCGCATTCCTTCGACCGACTGCTGGAACGGCTCTATCGGCGGTCCTTTAAAGCTGTATCAGGAAGTTGGCGGCGAGCAGATTGAAAGTGAAATTCCGATGAAAGATTCCAAAGCGCCTTGCTTTGAATTAAAAGTTCGCTCATTTGTTGACGCGATTGAAAAGGATTTGCCGGCACCCATTCCGACCAGCCAGATTATTTACAATCAGGCAATTTTGTCCACTTTGAAAAAGTCGGCAGACATGGGCGGCGTGCAGCTGAATGTTGAAATTCCGGAGGTTTAAGTTGTGATTAATTTTGACAAATACAAAGACGGAAAAGATGCGATTTTAACGTTCAGTTATGACGACGGTGTGCTTGAGGATCGCCGCCTTGTTGAAATTTTTAACAAGTATGGCATGAAAGCGACTTTTCATATAAACAGCGGTTCGATTGGGGACGGCACAAAGTGTACGGCAGAAGAGATTCCTACGCTGTATAAAGGGCATGAAATTTCCTGCCACGGACAGCATCACCTGGATTTGACAAGAATCCCGCAAAGCCTTGTTGTAAAAGAGTTTACAGAGGATAAAAAGGTGCTGGAGCCTCTTGCGGGCGCGCCCATGCGCGGCTGCTCGTATGCCTTTGGCAAGTATAACGACGACGTCATTTCCGCATTAAAATGCTGCGGCATGGAGTATGCGCGCACGGTGGAATCAACAGGAAC
>CAKSHV010000304.1 GCA_934457515.1 uncultured Clostridia bacterium | reverse complement strand
GTCCTGAATATTGACAAATAAAGGGGTGGGGAATATAATAAAAAAGGGTGATTGATATGACAGAACATGAAAAAGAAAAACGCTTTGCGGAGAAAATAAAAGCAAGCAAAAATATTGTGTTTTTCGGCGGTGCGGGGGTTTCGACCGAAAGCGGCATGAAAGACTATCGCAGCAAAGACGGCATATATTCCGCGGTTAAAGAGTATGGCATACCGCCAGAAACCATTTTAAGTCACGACTTTTTAATGCAGAATCCCGAAACGTTTTATAAGTTCTATGCCGAGTATTTTTTAGGCAAGTCCGCAAAACCCAACAAGGCGCATAAAGCTTTGGCACGCTTGGAAGAAATGGGCAAGGTGAAAGCGGTTATCACGCAGAATATAGACGGTCTGCACCAGGCGGCGGGCAGCAAAAACGTGATTGAACTGCACGGCACAACCTCTTTGTATTACTGCACAAAATGCGGCGCGCCCTTTCCGAAAGAAGAGGTAGAACACTTAAACGGCGCCGTTCCGTACTGCTCGTGCGGCGCTTTTGTGCGCCCAAGAGTGACCATGTACGGTGAAATGTTAGATACGCAGGCGGAGGACAGGGCAATTTCGGCGCTGTCTGCGGCGGACATGTTAATTGTCGGCGGCACATCCCTTGCGGTTTACCCCGCAGCGGCGTATCTTCACTTTTTTAAAGGAGACACGGTGGCAGTGATAAACCGCGACGAAACATTTATGGACAAAAATTCGGATTTTGTGTTCCGCGATAAAATCGGCGACGTTTTTAAGCGCGTTATGGAACTTTTGGACTAAGCAGAAAAATGCGCAAAAGTCACATTTTTTGTTGTATTTGTGCGCAATGTATGATATACTTGACTGTGAGAATTTTATTTAAAAAATAAGAGAGGAAACGTTTATGGAACAGACGATCAAGAGCTATAAATGTCCGTGCTGCGGCGCGCCCCTTGCGTTTGACGGGAAAACGCAGAATCTGCACTGCGCGTCTTGCGGCAACGACTTTTCAACCGAAACGTTAGAGCAGCTGTCGGGCGCCGAGCAGACCGCAAAAAGCAGCTCAAACTACAATTGGGCAGACTATACGCCGCGCGAGTTTTCCGTGGCAGAGGCAGAGTCGCTTGCAGGCTACACCTGCCCGTCCTGCGGTGCTTCTGTTACGGGTGACAGCACGCTTGCGGCAACCATTTGTCCTTACTGCGGCAACGGCGTGATTGTGAAGGGAAAATTTGAGGGCACGCTGCGCCCCGACTTGGTGCTTCCGTTTAAAGTGGACAAAAAGAGCGCGGTTGCGGCATTTGAAGAGGATTTTAAGAAACGCCCGTTTCTGCCCGACGCGTTTAAAGATAAGAAAAAACTGCAGGAAATGGCAGGTATGTATATTCCGTATTGGCTGTTTGACTGTGACTGCAATGCAGACATTTCATATAATGCGCACCGCATGACCACCTGGAGCGACGCGGACTACAACTATACCAAAACCGACCATTTTAAGCTGATTCGAAGCGGTGTTTTGAAATTCAGACGCGTGCCGCAGGACGCGCTTAAAAAGGCGGACGATAACTACACCGAGGCGTTAGAGCCCTTTGATTTAAACGAGGCTAAAGAATACAATTCGGCATACCTCTCGGGGTATTTGGCAGATACATATGATGTTTCGGCAAAGGAGTGCGAGACGCGCGCAAACGAGCGCATTAAAAAATCGACCGAAGAGGCGTTTATGGACACGACAAACGGCTTTTTGTCGGTTGTGCCCGAGCACACGCACATTGCGTTTAAAGACGGAAAAACACGGTATGCATTTTTGCCCGTGTGGATGTTAAACTTTAAATACGAGGGTGAGAATTACAAATTTGCGGTCAACGGACAAACCGGCAAGGTTGTGGGCACATACCCTGTGGATAAATCAAAAAAATGGAAATATTTTGCAAAGGTTGCGGGCGTTTGCTATGTTATCGCCGCAATTATTGCGTATTTCTTTTTGCAGTAGGGGGTGCGGACAATGAAAAAAAGAGTAATCGGAATTTTCCTGCTGGTTTTGGTCTGTCTGTCCAACATGGCGGTTTTTGC
>CAKSHV010000303.1 GCA_934457515.1 uncultured Clostridia bacterium | reverse complement strand
TCAAAATAGTTTTTTTGCGGATCATAGTTGGTCGGTGCCGCAATCACAACCAAATCCGCATCTTTATATGCCGCTGCTCCGTCAAGAGTCGCCTCTAATTTTAATTTCTTTGTGCTTAAATACTCCTCAATTTCCTTGTCCTGAATGGGTGATTTTCTGTTGTTAATCAAATCCACCTTTTCGGGGATAATGTCAACCGCTTTCACCTCATTGTGTTGCGACAAAAGCACAGCAATTGAAAGGCCCACATAGCCTGTTCCCGCAACTGCAATTTTCATATTCTGTCTCTCCTTTTCATCACACGTTGTAAAATGTCTTATACCACTGCGCAAATTTTCGCAGTCCCTCGCGCAGCGGCGTGTTCGGCTTAAAGCCCATGTCACGCTCTAGCGCGCTCGTGTCCGCATAAGTAACCGGCACGTCGCCGGGCTGCATGGGAACCAATTTTTTGTGCGCCTCAAAATCATAATCGGCGGGCAAAACTTCAGCCTTAATCAGCTCTTCCTGCAAAATCGTAACAAAATCCAACAAATTTTCGGGATTGCTGTTGCCGATGTTATATACTCTGTAGGGCGGAACGGGCAGCCCGTCCTCCCCTTTTTGCTTTTCGGGCGCACGGCACATCACGCGCGATACCCCCTCTACAATATCGTCCACAAACGTAAAATCTCTCTTGCAGTTTCCGTAGTTAAAAATCTGAATGGTTTCGCCCTTTCTCAGCTTGTTTGTAAATCCGAAATACGCCATATCGGGGCGCCCTGCCGGTCCGTAAACCGTGAAGAACCGAAGTCCCGTAGACGGAATATCATAAAGCTTAGAATACGCATGCGCCAAAAGTTCGTTTGACTTTTTCGTCGCCGCATAAAGGGATACGGGATTGTCTACCTTGTCATCGGTAGAATACGGCACTTTTTTGTTCGACCCGTAAACCGACGATGAAGAGGCATATACCAAGTGCTCCACAGGATAGGCTCTGCACGCCTCTAAAATGTTGTAAAAACCAATCAGATTGCTTTTAATATACGCGTCAGGATTTGTAATGGAATAGCGGACACCCGCCTGCGCCGCAAGATTTACCACAACGCTCGGCCTGTACTTTTCAAAAACAGGCTGAACCAAATCTTTCTCCGCAATATCACCGCGGACAAATTCCCACTGTGCACCATTCACGCTTTCCGCTGCCTTTTCAATCTCGGATAAACGAAATTCCTTAATCGAAACATCATAATAATCATTCATATTGTCAAGTCCGACAACCCGAATGGGCGAAAATTCACGAATCAGCTTTAACACAAGGTTCGCGCCGATAAAGCCGGCGGCACCTGTAACAAGCACCGTTTTATTTGTAAGACAAACATTTTCTTTCAGCATAACTTACCAATTCCTTTGTATTCTTCTTTAATTTTGTTGTAGTTCTCCACCGTGCCGATATCATAGCGGCTGCCCGGCATTTCCATGGCATAAACGTCCGTTATGCCGCAAAGCCATGCAATAAAGCTGCCCGGCGCATCAACGCCGCAGCCGGCTTCAATTCCGTCCGATACCCGCTTTGCGTCCTCTTTTTTGTAGAAATAAAAGGGCGGACAACACCAGTTAGACTTCGGCTTTTCGGGCTTTTCCTCCATCGAAAGAATCTTCCCGTCCTCTGCCACCTCCAAAACGCCGCACTTGGTAAGCCGTTTTTCATCAGGCTCAAAATAGCGCATAACGCAGGACGCGCTCTTTTCTTTTGCATAGCTTAAGAATGATGATAAACTAAAGTCCAATAAATTATCGCCCGCAATCACAAGCACGTCCGAATCATACCCGCAGGTATTTAGTGCAAACAAAATGTCTTTTACAGCACCCAAACGCGTTTCGTTCGATTCGGTTCCATCGTCCAAAACCGTAATCGGATAAGGACTTTTCTTTGCCCAATCCTTAAAAATCGGCGCAAATTTGTGGTTGCTTACCACATAATACCCCTCAATTTCACCCGTCTTGTCCAAATCTGAAATCAGCCAGTCCAAAATGGTTTTGTCCCCAACCTCCAAAAGCGGTTTCGGAAAATTCTTTGTTAAAGGATACAGCCGTGTGGCATACCCCGCC
>CAKSHV010000302.1 GCA_934457515.1 uncultured Clostridia bacterium | reverse complement strand
GCATTAAACGGCGCAAAACTGCCCGGCGGCATTAAAATCAAAACATCAAAGCTGCGCGGTGTGGAATCGCAGGGTATGTTCTGCTCGGTTGCGGAATTAAATATTACGGTTCATGACTACCCGAATGCAATTGAAGACGGCATTTTGATTTTGGAAGAGGGAACACCGCTTGGTGTGGACATCCGCGAGATTTTAGGTCTTGACGACGATATTTTAGAGTTTGAAATCACGTCCAATCGCCCCGACTGCTTAAGTGCAATCGGCCTTGCACGCGAGGCGGCGGTAACTTTAAGAAAGCCGTTTAAAAAGCCCGTTTTGAAAACCGAGGATTCCGAGGGCGAAACAGGAAAACTCGTTAAAATCACGGTTGAGGAACCTAAGCTGTGCCCACGCTATTGTGCAAAAATTGTTAAAAACGTTAAAATCGAGCCGTCACCGGCTTGGATGCGCAACCGTTTGCGTGCCTGCGGCGTCCGCCCGATTAACAATATTGTAGATATTACAAACTATGTAATGCTTGAATACGGTCAGCCCATGCACGCGTTTGATTTGCGCGATTTAAAGGGCAGTGAAATTGTGGTAAAACGCGCAAAGGACGGAGAACTGTTTAAAACATTAGACGGTCAGGAAAGAACATTAAATTCCGAAATGCTCATGATTTGTGACGGCAAAAAGCCGGTCGGCATTGCGGGCGTTATGGGCGGTGAAAACTCCGAGATTAAGGACGACACCACCGACATTCTGTTCGAGGGTGCGAATTTCTTATACAGTTCTATCCGCAAAACCGCAAAGGATTTGGGATTAAGAACCGAGGCGTCCGCCCGTTTTGACAAGGGCCTTGATTACGAACTGGCGTCGGCTGCGGTTATTCGTGCATGCGAGCTTGTGGAAGAGCTTCATGCGGGCGAAGTGGTTTCGGGCATGATTGATGTGAACAATGCACCGAAAGAAAAACGTAAATTAGAATTTTCTCCCGAAAAAATCAACCGTTTCTTAGGTCTTGATGTTTCGGAAGACTTTATGATTGAAATTTTAAAACAGCTTGAGTTTGATTTTGACAATGAGGGTCATATTATTGTTCCATCCTTCCGTGACGAAATCAAGAGAATGGCAGACGTTGCGGAAGAAGTTGTCCGTTTTTACGGTTATGACAACATGCCCGCAACCATTATGCGCGGCACGGTTCTGCCCTTTGTGCAGACGCCTGTTCAGAAAGCGGAAAAGAGAATCGCATCCGTTTTATCCGAAAGCGGTTATTATCAGGCACTTAGTTACACATTTATGTCGCCTGCCGAGTTTGACAAAATCTGCTTGCCCGCAGACAGCGACGAGCGTGACGCAGTTAAAATCAGCAACCCTTTGGGCGAAGATACCGGCATTATGCGCACAACCATTTTGCCGTCCATGCTTAATTCGCTTTCTTTAAACTATAACAGAAGAAATGAAAGCGCACGGCTTTTTGAAATCGGAAAAGTGTTCATTAAATGCGGCGAAAAGCTGCCGAAAGAGCCGAAAAAAGTTGTTATCGGCGCGTATGGCGATTGTGATTTCTATTCGGTTAAGGGCGATGTTGAAGTTGTTTTGGCAGACCTTTTTGTTCAGGGCGTGACCTATGAGGCATGCACAAATAAAGAGGCGTTCCACCCGGGCCGCTGCGCGGAAATCTTTGCCGAGGGTGAGAAAATCGGCATCATTGGCGAGATTCATCCCACGGTTCTTGATAACTATGAAATCGGCACAAAAGCTTATGTTGCCATTTTGGATTTGGAAAAAATGCTTGCGCATAAAAACGAATCGGTATCTTATAAGAAATTGCCGAAATTCCCGGCGGTTACGCGTGATTTGGCGGTTCTTTGCAAAGACGAAATTCCGGTTGGTCACTTAGAAAACACCATCACAAAATACGGCGGAAAGATTTTGGAAGAGGTTTCGCTTTTCGATATCTACAAGGGCAAACAAATCCCCGAAGATTCCAAGAGCGTTGCATTTTCGTTAAAATTCCGTGCGGCAGACAGAACACTGACCGATGATGAAGTAAACAAAGTGTTTAACAAGATTGTTGAAAAACTGTCGGCAGAGCACGGCGCAGAGC
>CAKSHV010000301.1 GCA_934457515.1 uncultured Clostridia bacterium | reverse complement strand
AGATACCCGTACTATCAAAACGGACTTGTGCTTTTTGCACATACAAGCGGGTATATTGATTGTGTTAAGGGCGTTTTGGAGATATTTAAATGCAGCTATTTTAATGAAGATACTCCGGTGGCGTTCTTTTTGGGCGAGAAAACGGAGGACGGCTTTTTTCCAATTTCGATTACAGGTGCGGCTCGGCAGCTTTTTGAACCGACTGACATAAAACGATACACAGTATATACTCCTCAATGCGGATATTATATAGCGGAAACAGGCAAGGCGATTTGTGCACTCAAGTTATTTGTTGATGACAATGAGCATATTCATTTTTCTTTTGGAGTGATAAATTGTGCAGCCGAGCGAACGATTTATTTACAATCATATTTTGAGCCGACTGTTTGTAAAGGCGCCGACGCAGGACCTTATGAGTTTATGTCAAAATATAGCGAACATTTTGAAAACGGAAGTTATATTATACGCCGAAAAAACGAAAATGTTTTCAATTCTCTTGTAATAGGTGTAAAAATTAATGGTATCGTTAGAGAAAAGCACAGTACGACTGCTAAGAAAACCGTTTTGGGGTTAAACGGTGCTAATCTTACAAACGCTCTGTCAATGAAGAGTGGGTACTATTGCGATGAAATCAAAAAAACACATAGTGCTTGCACTCCGTGTGCAAGCGACATAATTCATTTTAATTTGGAAAGTGATGGGTTTGCTATGCTCGAATATGAGCTGATGCATACGGAAGATTATGAAAAGGCAGTGGAATTTGCAAAATCATACAGGGGCTATGATGGCGAAAAATCACATTTTGCAAATAAGGCACGGCAACTGAAAAGGGTATCGGAGACATTTGAAATTGTCTTTGAAGATTGGAACAGCAACAATGTGGACAGCAGGCTTTTAAATATTTTTTTAAGACGCTTAAAGGAGCAGATAAGTTTTTGCGCATTTGGCGAAAACTATGCCGGTGACTTGCTTGGAATAAGAGATGTGTTTCAGCAGCTTGAAACGGCACTTATCTGGGATTGTGATGCGGCAAGAAGTCAGATTGTTCGTGTACTAAACTATATTTTGGATACAGGAAGAGTCCCGAGACAAATATCATTTCCTACGCAAAGTGATGCAATACCAAAGATGGATTTAAGACCGTTTATTGACCAGGGATTTTGGGTTATTGCAACTTTGCATACTTATCTTGCATATACGGATGATAAAACTATTCTTGACGAGCAGTGTGGATATTACAAAGCTGAAAATACATATGGGCCTCTGCAATTAAGCGACGAAAAAGATTCGGTTTTGTGCCACTTGATACGGATTATGAATTTCCTTATTTCAAATATTGATGAAGATACAAAATGTGTGTGTGCGCTTTTTGGAGATTGGAATGACGCACTCGATGCGCTCGGAAAAACAAAAAATCCCGAAAAAGAATTTGGAAATGGAGTCAGCGTGATGGCGACGGAGCAGATGTATCTTGCTCTGGGTCAAATGTGCGAAATATTTGACTATTGCGGATTGTATGCCGATAAAATTGATGAGTACAGGCAAATTCAAAGTGAAATAGCAAATGGTTTTTATAATTATGCAGTTGCAAGACGCAGTAATGAGGTAAGAGTTGTCCACGGCTGGGGCGAGAACAGAACATATTACGTAGGGAGTTTTAGCGATTACGACGGAAAAGAGCGAATCAGCCTTACTACAAATGCCTATTTTGCAATCTCAGGTTTGTCTGATGAGTTTGGAGAGCTTTGCAACTCAATTTCAAAAAATATTTTGGCGTTGGATAGTCGTTACGGTCTCTTGACATTTGACAAGCCATTTGATAAATATGCTCAACAGGTTGGCAGGCTGTCAACCATTACGCCCGGAACATACGAAAATGCAGCGGCATATATCCACGCAGGAACTTTCGGTATAATGGCGTTGTTTATTATGGGTCATTCAAAAAAAGCGTGGGAAATACTTGAAAAAACAATGGTTATCACGCACAAAAACACAACGAGGACAACATTTATAATGCCGAATTCATATTGCTGTAATGAGGAATATTCGATTGACGGAGACTCAATGGGCGACTGGTATACCGGAAGCGGAACAGTTCTTG
>CAKSHV010000300.1 GCA_934457515.1 uncultured Clostridia bacterium | reverse complement strand
GCATGCGGATGCCCCGCGGGCATAACGATAGATTCACCTGTTTTTAACAAATATTCCGTGCCGTCAATTGTAATTTTGCCGACGCCGTCTAAGCAGGTTACAAACGCGTCGCCGTCCGACTTGTGCGAACTGATTTCCTCGCCCTTGTCAAACGAAAACAACGTTATGCTTACCGCGCCGTTCTGCACCAGCGTTTTGCTGACAACCTGTCCCGCCTGATAGGCAACCTCGTCCGCAAGCGTTAAAACCTCTGCCTTTTTAATGTTTTTCATAATTTCTTTCATATTTATCTTCCTTTCTTTTTATCTTATTGTTCCATATCTTAATTTAATCATTCCACAAATTCGCGAAAGCGTCAAACAAGGTTCTTTTTTTCGGCAAGCAAAAAGCGAAACGCAAATTTTTGCGCTCCGCTTTTTGTTATTATATATAAGGGTGTAAGAAAAAAGGCAATTTTAATTCTTTATTTCTTAACGGGAACCAGCTTAATTGCAGTTGCTCTGCAGTTTCCGCCCGGGCATGTATAAAGGAAATATGCGTCTTTATCGCCCGTTAAGGTCTGCGTGCCGATTTTAACCCAGCCCGCTTCCGCGGTTTCGCCGTCTGCAATGTAAAGCGCAGCCGAGCCCGCAGCAGTCTTTTTGTCGTTCTGAACCAATGTGAAGTCCATTTGTCTCACATTATATTTGTGCGGCAGGCGCCAGAAATACACATCATATTCGCCCGCTTTCACATCTTTTAACAGATATTTGGATACAAGACCTGCCTGGTCTGTCCAATAATGCTCGCCGCCGTTGTAGTTCGGAATCGCTGTCGAGGTTTTCCATTCGCCCTCAGTCGTGCACGGAATGATGATTTCACCCGGATAGGTTGCAGTATCAACTTTCTGATCCGCAACCGTAACGGTTTTCCATTCGCCCTCTACATCGGACGGTTTTGAGGCAGTGCTTCCCGAAATCGGCTTGTTAATAAACGTTTTTGTTTCGTCGTTTACGTCTTTCTTTCTCTGGTAAATGCGAACGTAGTCTATAATCTGCGCCGTGCCGTCTGCTGCGTCTGTAATGCCGCCCGCCCAGTTTAAAACTGCGGAAGACAAATACGGATACAGCGGAATGCTGCAGTTTTCGTTCTTTTTGGTTGCAATCACCTTACCGTCGAAATAATAAATAAGCTCGTCTTCATTCCATTCAAGGGCATAGGTGTGGTAATCTGCCGACAAATCATAGTCTGACTTATACTGTTCGGAATGCTGCACACGCTCACCCGTAAACCAGGAATGATAGTTGGTGTTAACCTTGTTCGGATAGTGACCCTCGCAAATATCCAACTCAAAGTTCTGTTTGTTATCGGTAATAACACCTGCGGGATAACTCGTTGTAATACCCCAAAACGAGTTATTGATGCCTGCATGGGCAGTGAATTTATATCTTGCCTCCCAGTAGCCGTATGCCTGGCGGAACACCTCAGGGTTCACCCAGATGTTGCCGGTCGTCCAGTCCTTGCCGCCGCGGCTTTCTTTTTTGGTCATTAAGTAAACCGAACCGTCATGTACTTCAACATTTTCTTTCCAGCGGGAGGATAGAATGTGTCCCGGCGCGGAATTGTCTGACTTCCAGGTGTTCCAGTCCACATCGTCGCCCAAAAATTCATCATCAAAGGTCAGAACCCATTCCTCGTCTGTCGGCGGGCCTGCCCAGACAAACATCTGCATAAAGCGTTTTAAGATAACCGCCGCCTGTGCACGGGTTGCCGTTTCTTCGGGCGAAACAGTGGTTTCGGTTGTGCCTTTAATAATGCCTGTCTGAATTAAATACTGCAATGCTTTTTTCGCATAGTCCGAAACTTTGTCTGTATCGGTAAAGTTTTTGTAATCATCGGGCAGCTTTGCAACCCATTCGTCGTTCTTGCCCGTTGCTTTAATGGCGTTATAAATAATGGTCGCCATTTCTTCGCGGGTAATCGGCTGATCGGGCTTAAAGCCGTCTGCAACCGGCAGGGATTCCAAAAGTCCGTTTTTCTTTGCTGTTGCAACATAGGTATAGAACCAGTCGCCTGAAGCAACATCTTGGAATGAATCCTCCGAAACCTGTTCATAGCCCATTGCGCGGTCCAAAAT
>CAKSHV010000299.1 GCA_934457515.1 uncultured Clostridia bacterium | reverse complement strand
GCTGTAAACAGGGAGCAGATAGGAATCGGAAAACGTGTTTTTCGGTGTTTTGGGCGAAAGGGCGCGGAAGGCGCCCAAATGCCGAATCTGCTCGTTAAACGGCGGGTTGTTGGCAAGCACCCCAACAGGGTTTTCATACACCTTAAGCCCCGACTTTACAGGTTCGATGACAACACACCGTCCTTTGTCCGCCAGCAAATAATGAAGCGAGGCGGCGGGCATTCTTTTTTCAAAGGGTTCGTCCGTTATATTCACATTTTTTAATCCCTTTAATACGTCGTCCACCGAATCAAAAACCGAAAGCACCCACGGCAAAAACTCAAATTGTGCAATATTGTTCTTATTCTCCGCTTTCTTGCCATACACCGCATTGCCCACAAAATTCAGCCCTGCCATGCACAGCCCCTTTTCATTCATGCCGTCGTAAAAAAGCGGAAAATTCTGCCGCACATGCGCCATGCCGATAACGGCAAAATGTCTATTCAGCGTTTCGCCGCTGCGTAATATAAGCGGAAATGCCCGCGGCATAACCGTCACGCTTTCGCCGTAAGAATACGTGTAATCCAAATTCCTTCCGAAATAAAAATCTTTTGTTTTAAACGTCAGTGCCGTGCACATATCAATCACTCCTTTTTGTTATTCTCTCTAATGAAAGCCGAAACTATACACATAACAATATTTTTATATTATTTCGCAACATATGCCCTTGAAATCCGCGTTATTCTGTGATATACTAAAAATATCATATAGGCAATTAAATTATATTTTTATTTTCAAAACGCAAAAAGGAGGAAAGAAAATGAAAAAATTTACGGCATTTTTCTTAATTTTCAGCATGCTGACGGTTCTGTTTTTGCCGACCGTTTCCCTTGCGGACGATTTCACAGTCATTTCCGCAAGTTCGGACGCATTTTCGGTTAAAACCGCCGACAAATGGAAAGCATCCCCGTCCTTAAAAGGGCCGGGCGGCGCTGTTCACTACACCAATATTAAGGACGAGTGGGCAAAATGGAGCTTAAAAGGCTTGAAAGGCGAACAGGACGTGTATTACTACATTTTGAGCCATAACGACGGTAAGAATGATTCGGCGGCACGGCTGGAGGTTGTTGCCGGCGGCAAAAAATATCAATATACGGTCGACCACAACGCAAACGCAACCGGCTGGTATTTTTTGGGCACGTTTTCGTTTGACGGGTCAGACAATCAGTATGTCCGTCTCACGCGCGACGGCGCGTCTTTCGGTTATTACGACCGTGTGGAGTCCATCGGCTATGCGAAAAAGGGCGCTGCGGTTGACAAAAAAGGCGCTCTTTCGGGCAGCGAAGTTATCGGCTACAGTGAAGCAGATGATGAAAAAACCGGCAGCGCAGCGGGCGAAAACAGCGGCAACGTGTTTGTAAGCGCGGACAAAAACACCATTATCGTGTCCCCTGTAAAGGACGGCGACAACAAGACTTTAATCGGCACATGGGGAAAGTCGGGCGCGCTCAAAGACTACAACGAGGACTCGACCTATTACACCGCAACAACGGGCGACCATGCGGATTACCGCCCTGAAATTAAACAGGCGGGCAAGGTTCGCGTGCTGTTTTACAACCTGTTTTATGCGAACAACAACAAAGAAATTACCGTTAAAATTCACACCGACAGCGGCGTAACCGAGCAGGTTGTTGTCCATTCGGGACTCTACGTCAGCGGTTGGCACGACTGCGGCGTGTTTGAATTTGGCGGCAGCGGAAATGAATATGTTGAACTTATAAAGTCTGACACAGACACGGCGCTGAACACCCGCGTCGGCTCGGTGATGTTCCAGCTTTCGCCCGACACACAGGAACTGCCGCAGCCCATGGAATCGAAAGCAGAGCGCGCGGAACTGCCGGACGATGCCCCGCCCGTTCCGGACTGGGCAAAGGTTGAAGCTCCCGAATTTAACGCGGGCGCATTTTCGGACACTGAAAACCACTGGGCAAAAGCAACGGTTGAAAACTTAGTTCGCCGCGGCATAATCAACGGAACAAGCGCAACCACCTTTGAACCGGACGCAAGCGTGACCAATGCCGAGCTTGCAACCATGTTCTTAAATCTTTTAAACAAGCCTTTGGGAAATGCGGGAGATAACTGGTATGACGCATATGTAAAC
>CAKSHV010000298.1 GCA_934457515.1 uncultured Clostridia bacterium | reverse complement strand
TTCGGCTTTTTGCGCGGCTTTTTCGTTTCCTTTTCCTCTCTATGGATAGGGTTTTTTAAAAGAGTCGGTTTTTGGTTACTCTTTCGCTTGTTCGAAATAGTACATCAAAAAGCTGAAACCACTGACAGATTTTTTAAAGCTTGGCCATCCAAATCGACACTATGCATATCACAGGCACAAATGCTTCGATCGTCATATGTCGTGTAGTAGTAAATTCCCTTATCTGCATTACAGCAAGCCGAATAGATAGTAATTTCAAATTTTCCGTTTGCAAGCTCACATTCGCCGCGTACCTGCTCCACCGACCCCAGAATGTGGAAAAACTGACTTACACTTTCCTTTTCACTCGTCCCCGAAACGGAATTCATCCGGACAAATGCCGCCCGGACAAACCGCGACATACTGGATACATCGCCCGGCAGACCGATGCCGCCCATTCCTCGGCTGTAAAGCTGGGGCGTAAACCCGGCGGCAAAACTTGGAATCGGGTCTTTTCGCGAAAGCGATGCATAATTGGATAAATGAGTCAATTGCATCGGGAACGGCGGATTATTGGTTAAAACTCCAACCGGGTTGTCATACAGCATAAGTCCCGCTTTGGTTGGTTCAACAACCAAGCAACCGCTTTTGTCCGCTATCATATAGTGCAGCGGCGACGGCGGCAATTCCTGCGAAAACGGCACATTCACAAGGCGTGCGTTTTCTAACAGTTCACGCGCCTCACCAACCGTTGCGCAGGCAGCAAGAACATACGGAACAAATTCAAACGGAGCGATTTGTTCTTTTTCCGGTGCAATTTCGTTCGCGTCCGGATAATAGGCATTTCCCGGGAAATTCAGGCCTGCCATGCATAAACCGTGTTCATTCACTGCGTCATAATAGAGCGGATAGTCGTTTAAAACGTGCGCCATGCCGATGAGGGCGGCATGATTTTCTGTTTTTTTACCGTTTATAAAGGAAAACGGATAGTGCCGCGGCGTAACCGTTACGCTTTCTCCATAGGAAAATTCATAGTCAAGGTTTCGGCCGAAGTAAAAGTCATGAGTTTGATATGTGACAGCCGTACACATACATACACCTTCTTTACAGAGTTTATATTACTGTTTGCAGAATTGGTTTATTTATCAGTGTTTTTTTATTTTTCCGAAAAAGCCGCAAAAAAAGTGCTCTTCGTTTCCCGAAAAAACGTAAAAGGATGTATTTTGCGCTGATCATTTTCGTCTCTGCAAAAAGCAGAAAAAAGAGAGCTTTTTCTGTTCTTCCTGCGGCATTCCCCGAGTTCACCAACAAGTTTCAAAGGGACGTTTTAACGTTACCTTTTCTTGCTCTTTGCAAAAAGACCGTTAAGAGATGCCACGCCCGGTCGAGCCAAAGCCGCCGGCAGAACGTGCCGTATCCGAAAGCTCATCCACCGGCAAAAAGTCCGCCTGCGGACAAGGTAAAAAAACAAGCTGTGCCACACGCTCTCCATGTTCGATTTCCACCATTTCCTTGCCGCCGTTGTGAAGCGGTATCATCAGTTCGCCGCGATAGTCACTGTCAATGACCCCTACTTTGTTCGCCGGGGCAAGTCCTTTTTTTGTTGCAAGTCCGCTGCGTGCAAAAACAAAACCGCCGTACCCCTCCGGGATTTCAAACGCAAGGCCAGTGTGTATCAAAACTGTCTGACCCGGTTGAATCCGTATTTTCCCGGCACAAAGCGCATATAGATCCGCACCGGCCGCAAACGGCGTGCCATAGGTGGGGAAAATGGCTGCGTCGTCTAACTTTTTGATTTTAATCTGTAATTTTTCCATATTTTTGTACCTCACTGACGTAAGTATAGCTGATTTTAATACTTCTGTCAAGAGTCGAAGGAAACCGGGCGCATACTTTTAATTTTTGCTTAAAAAGTCATTAAATATAATAAATCATGTTGATTTTATCACATGTTTATTGTATAATAAAGCCAAACATGATCCACCAACGCAAATTTTGCGTTATGTTTTCAAAAAAATAGGAGCGAGTACATGAAGATTTTACTTCTTCACGACGTCGGAGCCGATAAACAAAACGGCGTTTCCGTGTCTCTTGGAATACTTACACGTGAGCTTGAAAAAAGCGGTTATGATATACGGGTTCTCACCCTTGCGGACGGCACACGTT
>CAKSHV010000297.1 GCA_934457515.1 uncultured Clostridia bacterium | reverse complement strand
GGCGTTTTTAAACGAGGTTTTAAATGATAAAATTCTAAGCGAAATTGACAACGAAACCTTGTATACCATTCAGAAATTTTTGGATTACGATTTAAATATTTCTCTTGCGGCGCGCGAGCTTTACATACACAGAAACACACTGGTATACCGGCTTGACAGGCTGCAAAAGCAAACGGGTTTGGATGTCCGCAAATTTGAAGACGCCATGCTTTTTAAAATCGCAATCCTTATTCATAAGTATTTGGGCGCAACGAGAAGATAGCTTTGCGCCGTAGGTTTTTGTGCGGATTTTTTACAGCACACGGTTAAACTAAGGGGTGACAAATATGGTTATAGCAAAAAACGTCGGAAAAGTGTATGTTGACGGCAACATGGCATTAGATGATGTGACATTTATGATTAACAACGGCGAATTTGTGTTTTTGGTCGGCGCATCGGGCGCGGGAAAAACAACGTTGATTAAGCTGTTTTTGCGGGAGGAAGTGCCGAGCAGCGGCGAGTTTATTGTAAACGACAAGAACATTGCCAATCTGCTCCCACGCGAAATTCCGTACTTCCGCCGTTCCATCGGCGTGGTGTTTCAGGATTTTCGTCTGTTGCCGGACAAAACGGTGTATGAGAACATTGAGTTTGCCATGATTGTTGTGGGTGCGTCCCGCAGAGTCAGAAGGAAGCGGATTCCGGAGGTTTTAAGTCAGGTGGGTCTTGCCAATCGTGCAAAAGCCTATCCCGATAAGCTTTCCGGCGGTGAAAAGCAGCGTGTTGCCATTGCGCGCGCCATTGTGAACCGCCCGCCGATTTTGATTGCGGACGAGCCGACCGGTAACTTAGATCCCGAAAACGCATGGGAAATTATGAATCTTTTGGACGAAATCAATAAAAGAGGCACAACCGTTATTGTGGCAACCCACGCAAAGGATATTGTAGATACCATGCAGCGCCGGGTTATCGCACTGGAGGACGGCAAGCTTGTGCGGGATGAGGAGAAGGGTGTTTACGGCTATGAAAACGAATAGAGTGAAATATTTTTTAAGAGAGGGCATGAAGAATGTCAGCCGCAACAAGCTGATGTCGGTTGCCTCGGTAACCACCACCTTTTTAACCCTCTTTATCTTGGGCGTTTTTCTGATTCTGACCATCAACGTCAACGCGTGGGCAGAGCAGATCGCCAGAGATTGCCAGATTCAGGTGTTTATCGATGAAAACTGCACCGATGAGCAGTATGATCAAATCGGGCAGCAGATTCAGAAAATAAGCGGTGTTTCGTCGATTGAAAAGTGCACAAAAGAGCAGATTTTCAACGAAGTGAAGGCAAAATTGGAGAAAAAGGGCAGTGCTTCAGTATTGGCGGGGCTTGAAAACGACAATCCGTACCGCGATTCTTTTAAGGTGTCGCTGAAAGATTTGAATTTAACCGAACAGGTAAGCCAAAAAATTGCCAAAATTCAGGGCGTTGCCAACATAACCGACTTCCAGGAAACCGCCGGCATTATTTATTCCATCAGCGAATCCATTAAAAATTTCAGCCTGTGGGTGATTATTGTCCTGGGCGTGATTTCGGCGTTTATTATTTCCAACTCCATTAAGGTGTCGGTTTTTTCAAGACGGAAAGAAATTCATATTATGAAATACATCGGCGCAACCAACTGGTTTGTGCGCTGGCCGTTTTTGGTTGAGGGCATGATTGTCGGATTTTACGGTGCGCTGATTGCGTTCGGCGTTGTCTGGCTTGTGTATTGGCGGATTTACAGCAGTATAAGCATCCAGTTCTTGCAGCTGGTTCCCTTCAATGCCATGGCGTGGGTTTTAATCGGCTCGTTTTTGGTTGTAGGTATTGTCATCGGCTTTGTGGGAAGTTTGATTTCCATCAGAAAACATTTGAAAGTGTAATTTTTAGCAGAAAAAGAAAGTTTGAGGTGCGTTTGGCATATGAATAAAAAAGTAACGGTGGCAGTTGCCGTTGTTTTGCTGGTATGCTTTATTGTGGTTTATGCCATTTCGTTTTTGGGTGTGTTCTCCGCCTCGGCGGCGCCGACCAAATCGGAGTATAAAAATCAGCTGAATAACGTTAAAGCCGAAAAAAGTCAGATTTTGCAGGATGCGCAAAACAAAGAAGTGCAAATTTCCGATCTTGAGAAGGAAATAAACAC
>CAKSHV010000296.1 GCA_934457515.1 uncultured Clostridia bacterium | reverse complement strand
GGACACCCATGCCACCCGCCTTTCGCGCCGTATGGGGCTTACGAAAAATGTTGACCCCGCCAAAATCGAGCAGGATTTAAAGAAAATCATTCCCGAAAAAGAGCAAATGGCGTTTTGCCACCGTTTGGTGCACCACGGGCGCAAATATTGCACGGCGCGCAATCCGCAGTGCGAAGCCTGCCCGCTTTTTGATATTTGCAAAAGAAATTTAAATGAAAAAGAAGAAAGAAAAAAGGAAGTTAAGAAATGAGAAATCAATTCGGAACGCTTTATGTGCTGTGCGCGGGCGTTTTATGGGGGTTTATGGGTGTTTTCGTCAATCTCTTAAAATCGTTTGGATTTTCCGCCCTGCAGTGCACCACCATCAGAATTATCGTTGCGGCAATTGTCTTTTTGATTTTTACGCTGATAACCGACCGAGAAAAGCTGAAAATCCGCGTGTGCGATCTGCCGTTGCTTGCCGTAACAGGCTTAATCAGCATAACCGCCATGTCGGTTTTATACATTTCTGCAATCGATAAAACCTCCCTTTCAACGGCTGCGGTTTTGCTGTACACTTCGCCCGTTTTCGTTATGATTATGTCGGTTTTGTTCCTCGGCGAAAAGTTCACCGCAACAAAAGGCGTTGCGGTTGTGTGCGCGTTTTTGGGGTGTTTTCTGGTTGCCGGCGCGAAGGATGCGCGCGTAACGCCCCTTGGGCTGCTTGTCGGCATCGGTGCGGGAATCACTTATGCATCATACAGCATTTTCGGCACATTTGCCCTGAAAAAATACAAACCGCTGACCGTTACGACCTATGCCTTCCTAATCGGCGCGGCAGCCATGCTTGTTTTGGGCGATATAAAAGGGATTGCGGCGGTTTTTGCCGCATCGCAAACACCGGTGAAAATTGTTTTTGCGGCGCTTGGCTCGGGACTCGTGACAGCGGTCTTGCCCTTTATGTTCTACACGGCGGGACTAAAGACGGTACCTGCCGACAAGGCGGCAATTATCGCCTGTGCCGAACCGCTTACCGCGTCAGTCCTCGGTTTAATTTTGTATCATGAAAAGCTGAATTACATCGGCATTTTGTTAATTGTGTTCGCCATTGTCATTCTGCAGCGCAAAGAAAAAGCAAAGCGTAAATGAAAAGAGACAAGTAAAACTTGCCTCTTTTTTTTGACATAGAAAATGGGGCACTTGACAATTGCTTTTTCATGCAAAATGGGTGAATGGGCAAACTTTTGCAGACAGCATACAAAAAGATGTGTATTATTTGATTTTTGCCGATTGCAAGGCGTTTAAAAATCAAGATGAATCGGCAAAGATTTTAAACGGTGCGGATATGGTGAAAAGCGCATGTGATTTGGTATTTCTCTGCACCGATTCTGTCAATATTGAAATCTATTGCAAAGATAAGAGCGTGTATGATACCGTAAAGTTAAATTGCAAAAATGACGGTATTGTGTCGGTTCGCGATATTAAAGGGAAAGAAATTCAAAACAGAAGCCTGGTCGCATTTTAAAAGACGGTGGGGATGGTCAAAATGAAAAGGGAGGGATAAATATGAAACGGAAAATTTTGTTCGGCGGGCTGGCTTTGCTTTGCCTTTTGATTGCAATCTGTGTATATTTTTCATGGGACTTAGTTTTGGGCGGCGAGCCGATATATGCCCAAATTTCTAAAAAAGCAGTTGATATATCACCGATTCCTATTGAAGATCCATGCGGAAATTCTATTCGGATAACGAGTTACGATGACCCGAACTATATACTTAGGTGGACGGGAGATCAGGATAATTGGAGGCTTGCGGATTGGATAACGCTTAGAATCTGGCCGCGGCGTTTTGGTATTAATCCTGAAACAGAGGCAAAAAGAGGGTTTTTGGGGTATTTGTTGTGGGAACGTTTCCCACCGGACGAATCGGATTATGAATATGCGTTTTGAAGAATGATAAAAAAGGCTTGCTGAATGGCGGGCCTTGTCTTTTAGAGAATAAGTTAAAATCGGGGGCAGGCAACCTGTTCCCCCTTTATTTTTTACTACATCATTTTTTATGATTTTTTATGTAAAATTATGTTCGATTTTACACGCCGAAAAATACGAAAAAACGAAGTGGAAAATCGGGAAACATTTGACATGCACAAAATACAAATGCGCCCCAAGGGCGCCTCGTTTGGCG
>CAKSHV010000295.1 GCA_934457515.1 uncultured Clostridia bacterium | reverse complement strand
GCAGCATACTGCGTGATTGTGCCCTTTATTTTGTGGGTTGTAAAGCGCAAAATGCCCGATGTGTATAACTTTTCCGCCGCATTTTTGTGTTTGGCGGGCGTGGGACTGGTTTCGCTTACAAATGGCTTTTCCATGCGGTTCGGCGATGCGTTTACCTTGGTCGGCGCTTTTTTCTATGCGGCGCACATTGTGGTTGTGGCGCGGTTTTCAAGGGATAAAGACCCTGTGCTTTTAACCATTTTGCAGTTCGGCACGGCAGCGATTCTTTCGTGGATTGTGGCGCTGTTTACCGCAAAATTCCCGTCCGAAGTGTCGGCAGGTGCGGTTTTGGGCGTTTTGTATCTGGCGTTTTTCGCAACGGGCGCGGCAATGCTTTTGCAAAACGTGGGTCAGAAATTCACTGAGCCGGTTTCGGCGTCCATTCTTTTGAGTTTGGAATCGGTTTTCGGCGTTATCGTGTCGGCAATTTGCGGCGCGGAACAGTTAACGCCTAAAATCTGTGCGGGATTTGTTTTAATTTTCATTTCGGTTATCGTGTCCGAAACAAAACTGTCCTTTTTAAGGAAAAAGAAATAGAAAAATATGACAGGGCGCAAAACAGCGCCCTGTTGTTTATAAAAGAGAATATAATATAAGGGAGAAAATCATCATGACAAAAACGAGTGCATTCGGCTTTTTGCCGGAAAATGACGGAAAAACAAACGCGGCGGCGCTGCAACAGGCGCTGAATACGCGGGGCGATGTGTATGTGGATCTGCCGGGGGTGTATGCCCTTTCGGACACCGTTTATATCGGAGACGACACAAGCCTTATTTTTTGCAGCGGGGCATATGTAAAGCGTGAAAAAAACGAAGAAGAAACGGGCTGCGTGATTATAAACGAGGGCGCGTTTCGGCGCGAATACAACCACAATATCAAACTCATCGGCATGAAGCTGATTTGCAGCGGCGTGCAGTCGGACGCGTATAGAGTCGGCTGCAAAAAAGGCATTTTGGGCATTAGTGCGCACGCGGCGTTTCATTATGTAAAAAATCTGGAAATTCGTGGGTTTGAAGTGCACGATTTGCCCGAAAAAGATTTCGGAATTCAGGTTTGCACCTTTGAGAACATTTTAATTGAAAACGGCGTGATTGAGGGGTTGAAAGACGGCGTGCATTTGGGCACGGGCAGAGGGTTTACCATTCGGCATATGAAATTCCGCACGTTTGACGACCCGATTGCATTAAATGCACATGACTATGCTGTTTCCAATCCTGAAATGGGCTGGATTGAAGACGGCATCATTGAAGACTGCTATGATTTGGATGACGACTCCACCACAGGCTTTTTCTGCCGCATTTTGGCGGGTTCATGGGGCGAATGGAAAAAGGGAATGACGGTTCAGAACTCCGATTCGGTGGTGTACGGCGGAAAGATTTACCGCGCATTCATGCCCGCCGACGGCAAGCGCTACATTGCAAATGCCGCACCCGATGAGAATGTGGGAAAGGAAAACAGCGACGGGATTGTGTGGTGCATAACGCAGGAGAACACCGTTACAAACTGCGGCTGCCGCAACATTGTGTTCCGCGACATTTTCTTGAAAAAGCACCGTCCGACCGCTTTTTCGTTTCATTTTGACTGCGACGCCTATTCGAGAAGCTATTATCCGAACACCGAGGCACCGGTGCAGGAAAACATTTCGTTCGAGCATATTTACTGCCAGAATGAAATTCCCGTTCTGCTCGTCAGCCGCACGCCGGTTCGGCACATTCGCTTTACCGACTGCGTGCTAAACGGCAACCGCGTGGTGCTTGAAAATTTGGAAACGCCGGGCATTGCGTACCCGGCGGCGGACATTGGGTTCGACCGCACCACATTTTACGGAAAATCCCAGCGTTTGGCAGACGCGGACAAGGGCATAAAAATGCGCCTTAGCGTGGACAACAGTTTTGCAGATGATGATTTTAAAGCGGAAATCGGCGGCGATATCGAGGTGAAAAAGTGCGATATTTCGCTTGAAAAAACCGAATATAAAACCGTAAAAGACAGTTTTACGGGCAATATTGCGGATTGACGAATCGGCATGTCGGCGCGGGTATCGGACAGACAGAAATTTAAAATGCTTGGTGGGACGGTGAAGACACCGTCCCTTACAATTTAAAACAGAAGAAAGAAGTAAAAGCCCTTTTCGTCCGCCTCTACAC